>CAYSTY010000402.1:0-2626 GCA_964433685.1 uncultured Actinomycetota bacterium
TCCACGACGAACGTGCACGAGCTGCGCGACCGCGTGGTCGACGTGCTCGGCATGCAGGACCAGTCGCCGTTGCAGGTGACCGTGGAGTCCTTCGGGTTCAAGCACGGGGCGCCCCGGGACGCCGACGTCGTCCTCGACGTGCGGTTCCTGCCGAACCCTCACTGGATCGACGAGCTACGGCCCTACACGGGACTCGACGAGCCGGTGCGGGACTACGTCTTCGGGCAGGCGGCGACCGGACCGTTCGTCAGCGCCCTCGAGTCGCTCCTCGATGCCAGCGTCCCCGGCTACGTGCGCGAGGGCAAGCGTTACCTGACCATCGCGGTGGGGTGCACGGGGGGCAAGCACCGGTCGGTGGCGGTCAGCGAGCACGTCGCCGACTACCTGCGTCGGACCGCCCCCGATCTGAAGGTCGCGGTCGAGCACCGCGATCTGGGCCGCGAGTGAGAGCCGGGCCGGGGGACGGCTCGCGCGCCGTCGCCATCGGCGGCGGGCACGGGTTGTCGCGTTCGCTCGACGCGCTGGCGCGGGTGGTCGACCACGTCACCGCCGTGGTGACCGTCGCCGACGACGGCGGCTCCTCGGGGCGGTTGCGACGCGACCTCGACGTCATCGCGCCGGGGGACCTGCGGATGGCCCTGGCGACCCTCGCGCGGGACCGGGAGCTCGCCGACCTCGTCCAGTACCGCTTCCCCCGCGGGGAGCTCGCCGGGCACAGCCTCGGCAACCTGGTCCTGGTGGCGTTGCAGGACCTCGCCGCGGGTGACGTGGTCGATGCGCTCGACCGGATGGCGCGGGTGCTCGACGTGCCGGGTCGGGTGCTGCCGTGCACCACGGTCCCGGTGACCCTGCACGCCCGAGTCGGCGACCGCGAGCTGACGGGGCAGGTCGAGGTGGCGACCACGCCGCGTCTGGAGCAGGTCTGGCTCGACCCACCGTCACCGCCTGCCACCGCGGCCGTCGTCGCGGCGGTGCGTCGCGCCGACCTGATCGTCCTCGGGCCGGGGTCGCTCTACACCAGCCTGCTGCCGAACCTCCTGGTCCCCGGGGTCGCCCGTGCCGTGGCCGCGGCGAGCTGCCCCGTGGTCCTGGTCGCCAACCTGCGCGAACAGCCCGGTGAGACCGAGGGCATGACGCTGGACGCCCACGTGGCTGCGCTCCTCGAGCACGTACCGGACGTGCACATCGACGTCCTGCTCGCACACGACGGGCCCGATCCCTCCGCCGGGGGGATCGCGCTCCGGCCCTCGGACACCCCGCCGTCGGGGGTGGGGCGCATCGTGACCGCGGACCTGCTCGACGGCCGTGACGGTCACGAACCGGTCGTGCTCGCACGGTGCTTCGAGGCGCTGCTCGGGCCCGACCGGTGAGCTTCACCGACGAGGTCAAGCAGGAGCTGGCCGGCGTCCCCCTCGGCAGCGACGCCGCGGTCCGTGAGGAGCTGGCGTGGCTCGTGCGGTTCGGCGGGGCGCTCGTGGTCGGTGGCGGCGACCGCGGGGTCCACCTGGTGCTCGAGTCGGTCTCCGGGGCGACGGCACGCCGGGCCTACGCCCTGATCCAACGCCGCTACGAGGTCACGCCCGAGCTACGCGTCCGCGCCCCCGGGGGTGTCCAGCGTCGCCGCGTGTACGGCGTCATCGTCGAACGCGGCGGCAGCACGGTCGCGCGCGACCTCGGCATCCTCGACGGCGATGGTCGCCCGGTCGCGCCCGTCCCGAGCGGGACCGCGGGCGCCGTGCCCGGTATCCGGGGCGCGTTCCTGGCCGCCGGGAGCGTGTCGTCACCCGAGCGTGCCCCCCACCTCGAGGTGGTCGCCCACCACCGCGACGCCGCCGAGGCGTTGGCGACCACGATCGCGGCGCTGGTCGAGTCGGGGGCACGGGTCAGTCAGCCCACCGATCCCGCGTCACCGGGCAGCGATCGGCCCCGCGTGGTGGTCAAGTCGGGGGAGGCGATCGGGAGGTTGCTCGCGGGCCTCGGTGCGACCGGCGCGTTCCTACGGTGGGACGAGCAGCGGCTCCGGCGCCAGCTTCGCAGCGACGCCACGCGGTTGGCGAACGCGGACGCCGCCAACCTCCGACGCACGGTGGAGGCCTCCAGCGGCCAGGTCCGCGCGGTGGAGCGCGTGGTGGCCGCGCTCGGTTGGGACGCCATCGACGAGGACCTCCGTCAGGTCGCGATCGCACGCCTCGCCAGCCCGGACGCCTCGCTCGCCGAGCTGGGGCAGCTCGCCGACCCACCGCTGGCCAAGTCGGTGGTCCACCGTCGCTTGCGCCGGCTCGAGACGCTCGCGGACGAGCTCGGCGACCGCTGACGGCAGCGGCGGGCGTCGTGGACGGCGACGGTCGGGGTCGTCCGACCCCGGACGGGCGCTGACGGGCCCCGGAGGGCCGTTGCTAGGGTGACGGTGAGCGGACACCGCTCGTCCTTCCCGCCGTCCAGGAGCTCCGCACGATGACCCTTCGCGTCGCCATCAACGGCTTCGGCCGCATCGGCCGCAACTTCCTCCGCGCCGCCAAGAAGGGTGGCCTCGACCTCGACATCGTCGCGGTCAACGACCTGACCGACACCGCCACGCTGGCGCTGCTGCTCAAGTACGACAGCGTCCACGGCCGCTACGACGGCA
>CAYSTY010000403.1:0-2607 GCA_964433685.1 uncultured Actinomycetota bacterium
GAGCTCGCCCGGGCGGCCGCGAGCGTCGCGCGCAGCTCGGTCGGGTGGTGGGCGTAGTCGTCGACCACCTGCACGCCACCGACGGTGCCGAGGCGCTGGAAGCGGCGGGCGGCGCCGGTGAACCGGGTCAGGCCACGGGCCGCGGCGTCGAGGTCGACCCCCAGCTCCGCGCAGACCGCCAGGGCGGCGGTGGCGTTGAGCAGGTTGTGGCGGCCGGGGACGCCCAGCTCGAGGGGCGCCAGGTCCTGACCGTCCCGGCGCAGCCGGTGCTGGCCGTCGTCGGACACGATCAGCCGGAGGTCCGCCCGCGGGTCGGTGCCGTAGGTCGCGACCCGGTCGTGACGTTCGGCGAGCCGCCGGGTGCCGGCGTCGTCCACGCAGAGCCAGGCGGTCGCGTCCGGCGACCGCCGCGCGAGGAACGCGTCGAAGGCCGCGTCGACCGCCGCCTCGTCGGCGAACTCGTCGGGGTGGTCGAGCTCGAGGTTGGTCACCACCGCCACGTCGGGGCGGAAGACCAGGAAGGACCGGTCCGACTCGTCCGCCTCCGCGACGAACACCCCGTCGGTGCCGGCGTGGGCGTTGGTCCCCGACTCGTTCAGCGACCCCCCGATCGCGAAGGAGGGGTCGCGTCCGGCGGCCTGCAGGGCGACGACGGCCATCGAGGTCGTGGTGGTCTTGCCGTGCGTCCCGGCGATCAGCACGGCGCGTTCGTCCGCCATCAGCTCGGCCAGCATCTCCGCGCGCCGCAGCAGGGTCCGGCCCTGCTCACGGGCGGCGACGACCTCCGGGTTGTCGCGCGGGACCGCGGTGGAGGTGACGACCAGGTCCGCGTCCCCGACGTTGCCGGCCTCGTGGCCGACGTGGATCGTGGCGCCGAGGGCACGCAGCTCGGCGAGCGCCCGGCCCTCACGCAGGTCGGACCCGGAGACGCGGTGGCCACGCTGGATCAGGATGCGGGCGATCCCGGACATCCCCGCGCCACCGACGCCGACGAGGTGGACGGTGCGGGTCTGGCGCAGCGCGGTCACGAGGGGCTCCGGGGGTGGTCGTCGGCGGCGGGTGTCGGCAGCAGGTCGAGCAGCAGCCGGGCGACGTTGGCGGCCGCATCGGGGCGGCCGAAGGCGCGGGCTGCGGCGGCGACGCGGGCGTGACGGTCGGGGTCGGTCAGCAGCGGTTCGACCGCGTCGACCAGCGACGCGGCGGTCAGCTCGTCGTCGGCGATCAGCACCGCACCGCCGGCGTTCGCCAGCGCCTCGGCGTTGCGGGTCTGGTGATCCCCCGTGGCGTGCGGGTAGGGCACGAGCACGGCGGGGATGCCGAGCACCGTCAGCTCGGCGATCGACGTGGCGCCGGCACGGCAGACCACGACGTCGGCCGCCGCGTACGCGTCGGACATGTCGTCGATGAAGTCCAGCAGCCGCGACGGTGGGCCGCCCCCGGCGGCGCTGCGGGCCCGTTCCCACGCGGCGGCGGTCTCGGTGAACAGGTTCCGACCGGCGGCGTGCAGGACCTGCAACCGGTCGGTGTGCCACGTGCCCTGCGCGTCGACGATCGCCCGGTTGAGGCGGCGCGCGCCCTGGCTGCCGCCGAAGACCAGGACGGTCGGCAGGTCGGGCCGCAGCCCGAACCGTTCCCGCGCCTGCCGCCGCCGTGCGTCACGGTCGAGGGTCAGCACCTCGTCGCGCACGGGGTTGCCGGTGACGGCGGCACGTTCGGCGCGGCGGAAGCGGTCCGCGGAGCCGGGCACGGTGACCGCGATGCGGTCGGCCCAGCGCGCGGCGGTGCGGTTCGCCAGGCCCGGCACGGCGTTCTGCTCGTGGATCACCAGCGGCAGGTCCCGGCGGGCGGCGGCCCACGAGACCGGGAAGGACACGTAGCCACCGAAGGTGACCACCCCGAGCGCCCCCTCCTCGGCGATGATCGCCTCGCACCGGCGCACCGCACGGCGCACCGCACCGGGGACGCCGAACAGCTTGGGCGAGGGACGGCGCGGCACCGCGACCGCGTCGATGTGGTGGAGGCGGTAGCCGGCGGCGGGGACCAGGTCGGCTTCGAGCCGGTCGGCCACGCCGAGGAACACCGGTTCGACGTCCGGTGCGAGCTCGGTCAGGGCGCGGGCGACGGCCAGGGCCGGGAACACGTGCCCGGCGGTGCCCCCACCAGCGACGAGCACACGACGGGTCACGAGGAACCTCCGGTGGAAGGAGCGAGCGGGCGCGGGCCTCGGGCGCGGCGGTGCCCGGGTTCGGGCACCTGCCGGCGCGCGATGGCGACCAGGATGCCGAGCGCGACGAGGGTGGACACCAGCGAGGACCCACCGACGGACACCAACGGCAGGGTCACCCCGGTGATCGGCAGCAGCCCGGTCACCGTGCCGATGTTGATGAACGCCTGCCCGACGATCCACGCGGTCAGCGCCGCGGCGACGGTCCGTCCGAACGGATCCTCGGCGAGGTAGGCGATCTTGAGACCGAGGTGGAGGATGGCGACGAACAGCCCCACGAGGATCAGGGCACCGACGAGACCGAGCTCCTCGCCCACGATGGCGAAGATGAAGTCGGTCTCCGGGTTCGGGATGAAGTTGTACTTGCCGCGCGACGCGCCGAG
>CAYSTY010000404.1:0-2604 GCA_964433685.1 uncultured Actinomycetota bacterium
GTGACCATCGCGGACGGACCCGCCCCGGTGAGCTGGAGCGATGACGACCTGGTGCGTCTCGATCAGGTCGCACGCGACGGGGACACCGCCACCATCGACCTCACCGTGGTCGCCCGCGACGAGCGTCTGTTCCGGGACCACGAGGTCCGCGCGGTGAGCAACACCGGCATCGAGGTGCCGCGGGCCGCCGAGCAGCAGCGCACCCTGCCGAGCGGCTCGACCGCATCGGTCCAGGTGACCGTGACGGCGATGGAGGAGGCGACCCGCACCTTCGAGCTCGAGGTCATGGGCCACGCGCTCCGGGTCGACCTGCCGGAGGACGGCGAGACCATCCGCTACCCGCAGGCGCCGCTGCGCCAGGCGGGGTTCGTCGACGCGGTCATGCGCGACCGCTCACCCGTCGTGGTGCGCCCCTACACCGTCCGCAGCGAGGGGATGATCACCGAGGTCACCTTCCTGGCGCTGGCGCTCACCTCCACCAACCCCGACCTGTGCCGGTACGGGGACTGCTACCTCGAGGACGGGTCGGGCACCACCTACCCGCGCATCGGTGATTGGTACGAGTTCCCCGACGCCTTCGGTTCCCAGGTGAGCGGCACGCTGCGCTTCCTCGGTGAGCTGGCCCCCGACGACACCGAGTTCCAGCTGCGGCTCGGCGGCAGCAGCGGGTTCGTGACGTCGCCGAACCCGAACCTCGAGCTCGGGTTCACGCTCCCACCGGCCGACGACACGCCCTTGCGGGTCGCCGCCGGCGACACCTTCCCCGAGCCGTTCGACGTCGGCCAGACCGTGGAGGAGGAGGGCGGCACGACCGTGGAGCTCGGCCGTATGTCGTTCCACGAGGACCGCATCCAGCTCGAGGTGACCGCGACCCGCACCGGTGAGGACAGCCGCGACCTCGACTTCCGCGGCGAGACCGCCCTGATCGACCCCTCCGGCTACCGGCACCCGCTGATGAGGGCCGCCGACGGGGGCGACCTGCAGGTCGACAGCGGCAGCACCATCGAGGCCACGCTCGTCTTCCTGAGTCCGCTCGCGCCCGGGGTCGACGAGCTGACGATCGAGTTCGCCCGCCGTGAGGACCCGACCCGGCTGACCATCGAGCTGCCGGCCCGCCCCGCCGCGGACGCCGGTGACGAGGTCTCGGTCCCCGACGAGCCAGCCGCGGACGAGGACGCCTCGAGCGCTCCGCTACCCGCCCACACGCTCGCGGCCTCGGCCGAGGAGGAGGAGCCGGCCGACGAGGACGCGGCGCCCGAGCCGACCCTGACCGTCACCGTCGACATCGACGGCCAGCTCGAGGGCACGACCTGGAACCCCCGCGGCCGCGTGGCGACCACCGTCGAGGGCCGTGCGGGTGGCGACGCCGACACCGTCGATCCGGACGCCGCCGCGGAGGCCGAGGCCTCGCTCGAGGACCTCGGCGCCGAGCGGACCCCGGACGGCCTGGTCGTGACCCTGCCCGAGACCGTGCTGTTCGACTTCGACTCGGCCGAGCTGGTCGGTGATGCCGACGAGGTCGTGGCGCGGGTTGCCGACATCCTCGCCTTCTACAGCGACGTCGAGGTCGAGGTCCGAGGCCACACCGACGACGTCGGCGAGGACGACTACAACCAGCAGCTGTCCGAGGGGCGAGCCGAGGCGGTCGTCGATGCCCTGGTCGACGCGGGGGCGTCGCGTTCGCAGCTGACCGCCGTCGGGCTCGGCGCCAGCGACCCGATCGCTCCGAACGCCACCGCGTCCGGCGAGGACGACCCGGAGGGCCGCCAGCAGAACCGCCGCGTGGAGATCGTGCTCCGCGAGTGACCCCACTCGGAGCCCGGTGTCCGGCGGCGGGACCGGCTCTACAGGAGCTGGGCGACCGCGACGGCGGCTGCCAGGATGCTGAGCGCCGTCGCGATCGATCCGGTGAGCACCAGCCGCGCCTGCCCGGAGACCGCTGCGTTCAGCTCCTCCCGGAAGGCAGCCGTCACCTCGGCGCGGGTGAGTCGCGCCTCCTCGACGATCCGTCGCTCGAGCTCGTCGAACCGGCGGTCGACGTCCTCGAACCGCCGGTCGACGTCCTCGAACCGCCGGTCGACCGCGTCGAAACGATGGTCGACGCGCGACTGCACGGCGACGTCCTCCCCGACGGGTGGCAGCAGCTCGAACATGGTCGTGGCCTGGTCGGACCCGAGCGCAGCAGCGAGCCGCTCGTACAGCGCGCTGCGGCGACGTTCATCGACGGCCATGGTCCCACCTCGGTCTGGTCGTGGCAACGTCATCGACCGTACGTCCGGATCGTGCGTGCGAGCGGTCGAAGCGGTGGGCTGTGGACGACGAGCCTGGCCCCCGTGACGGGCAGCGGAGCGAGCCGGTACGCTCCTGCACGTCGCACCCTCGAGGCCCTGCCTCCTGGCCGACGCGTCGCCGCACCTCCGCGACGCTGACCGCATCGGTTCGTCCTCCGCCCCACCGTCCGCCCCGTCACCTCGGGACCGGGACCGTGCGGGTACGGGACGAGGCCGCCACCTGTGTTGGCGCGCATCGGCGTGCCCACCGACCACCCGAGGAGCCACCCCGTGGCCGTCAAGCTCCGTCTCCGCCGTGAAGGCACCAAGAAGC
>CAYSTY010000405.1:0-2594 GCA_964433685.1 uncultured Actinomycetota bacterium
CCCCAGGGGGCGTCCAGCTCGACCCCGGCACCGCGGACGTCGGCCACCGCCTGCCGCAGCGCGGTCAGCACGGCCGGGCTCGCGGTGTTCAGCGTGTGTGGCGTGTCGACGGGGTCGTTCACGTCGAACGGCACGACCCACGGGATCCCGCCGGTGCCGAGCCGGTTGAACCAGCGCAGGAACAGGTGCGCACCGCGGCTGTCCACGTCGACGCGCCGGTCCCAGTCCTCGAGCACGTCGCACGCCTCGTCGAGGTCCTCGTCGTCGGCAGCCCGGCAGGCCGCCACGAGGTCGTCGACGACCAGCTCGGCCGAGTGGACCCGGTTGCCGAACAGCATCTCCTGCACGTGCTCGATACCGATCCGGTCGCCGTCGAGGCCGTCCGTGCCGGCCAGCCGCTCCTGGATCTGCACGATCCCGAGGCGGGTGCGCAGCGAGCGCTGCGTGCCCTCGTCACCGAACATCAGCGGGTAGCCGGTGAGCGGCTGCTCGGGGTTGGTCAGCCAGTGGCTGTCGTTCATCTGCGAGACGTGGTCGTCGCGGAACAGGTGCGGGACGTTGCTCGGCCCGAACACCCCCGGAGCGACCGCGTCCTCGTCGGTGCCCCACTGGCAGTCGGACCGCGACCCGTCGAGGATCGGGATCCGCTGCAGCTGTCGCGCGAGCGCGCCGTACGGCGCCGCCACGCACGCGTCCCACTTGTCGTCGGTGATGTGGGGGATCGCCCCGACGTCACCGAAGAACGTGCCGCCCTCGTGGTCGGTCGCCGTGGTGTTGTAGACCGTCGCCTGGTGGTCACCGAGCGCCTCGTAGAGGCCCTCGACGTCCTCGGCCCGCGACATCGCCAGGTACTGGTCGGCGAGACGCAGGTTCTCGACCGTCAGCCGGAAGGCGTAGGCCGTCGAGTCCGTCCAGGTCAGCGGCAGGGGGTTCGTCACCTCGATGAGCGTGCCGAACGGCGTCTCGTAGAAGGTGTGGTCGACCGTCTCGAGGCTGCCGTCCTCCTGACGGACCTCGACCGCGACCTCGTTGCGCTCCATGGGGACGCTCTGCCCGTCCATCATGTAGCTGGTGGGGTCCTCGGGGTCGAGCTGGAGCTGGAAGAACCCGAACCGGTTGGCGGTCGACACCGTGTGGGTCCAGGCGACCTTGTCGGTGTGCCCGATGCCTACGAACGGGGTGTTGATCAGCGCGGCACCGGCGATGTTGAGCTCGCCGGGGATGGTCAGGTGGGTGCGGTAGAAGCGCAGCGAGCCGGTCCACGGGTAGTGGGGGTTGCCGAGCAGCGCGCCGCGCCCGTTCTCGGTCACCTCGGAACCGAACGCGTAGGCGTTGCTGCCCACGGTGTCGGGCTCCACGACCGGGTCGAGCTCGGTGCGGGCCGCCACGGTCGGCTCGGGCGCGCCTGGCGGGCTCGCGGCGACCAGCGGACCTGCCTGCTGCGGCCCGGTGAAGGTGGCCAGCACGCGCCAGTACTCGAGCTCGGTGATGGGGCGGACCCACGGCTCGCCCTGGCAGCGCGGATCGTCGATGCCGTCGCTGCCACCGACCTCGTCGAGGTAGCGGTTCACACCCGCGACGAAGCCGGCGACGCCGTCCCGCGCCTCGGCGGACGGGCTGTCCGGGGTCGCGCCCGGCTCCTCGTCGAGCACGTCGTACAGCCCGGCGCCGTCGAGACGCGCGTGGTAGAGGTCGCTGACGATGTTGCCGTCCTGCGCGCCCGGTCCGAGGTGCTTGGCACGCTCGGAGTTGGCGGTCATGACCCGGTCCATCAGCTCGCAGATGGTGTCCTGCCCGTTGACGTACCCCATGCCGTAGGCGATGGAGCCGGCGTCGGGGGCCTCGATGTGGGGCACGCCGTAGGCGGTCCGCCGGATGGTCGCCGTGTACCCGTCGCCCTCGATGGGCTCCTCGGGCTCCTCGGGTGCCTCCCCGGCGAAGCCCGCTTCGATGGCGACGTCGTAGGCCCGGACCACGAAGGTGGCGACCTGGTCGCGCGTCACCGGCACGCCCGGACGGAAGGTGCCGTCCACGAAGCCCTGGACCACCCCGAGCGCGGCGAGCGCGTCGATCGCGGCCTCGTGGGGCGAGCCGTCGTCGTCGCCGAACGCGTCCGACCCGGCCGGTGGGAACGACCCGTTCTGCTCCCCGTCGTCGAGGTGGTCGAGCGTGCGGACCACCAGCGAGGACATCTGGCCGCGTGTCACGGGCCCGAACGGGTCGAAGGAGCCGTCGCTGCGCCCCTGGATGATGCCGGCGGCGGCCAGCGCGTCGATGGCGGGTTCGTGCACCGAGCCGTCGTCGTCACCGAAGGCGTCCGGTCCGGCGGGCAGCTCCTCGCCGGTGGCCGAGCTGATGAACCGCGTCAGGAACGAGGCCATCTGCGCCCGCTGGACGTCCGACCGCGGGCCGTAGGTGCGGCCTCCGGGCAGCCCCTGGGTGATACCGAGGTCGGCGAGGCAGCGGATGGCGTCCCGGTGGACGGACGCGGCGATGTCGGTGAAGTCGGAGTCCGGGCTGCCGGGGCAGGCCTCGGCGATGCTCCGCGGTGGGGCGGGTTCCTGGGCGCTGGCGCCGAGCGGCATGGCGGTGAG
>CAYSTY010000406.1:0-2591 GCA_964433685.1 uncultured Actinomycetota bacterium
CGGCTCGACGAGCCGGTCGTGCTGCCGCCGCTGCTCGACCTCGACGAGGCGCAGGGCGCCAAGGTCCTGGTCGCCGACGACGTCGCCGACACCGGTCACACCCTCCAGCTGGTCCACGACCTGTGCGCCACCCGGGTGGCCGAGACACGCACGGCGGTGCTCTACCAGAAGCCGTCGTCGGTGATCGACTGCGAGTACGTGTGGAAGCCCACCGACCGCTGGATCGAGTTCCCGTGGTCGGGGCAGCCGCCCCTGGTCGACCCCGCGCTGACCGCCACGTGGCCGAAGCGGCGGGATGGAGCCACGTCCACCTGATCCGGCTGGTAAGCATCGCGCTCGCGGTGCAGCCGCCACGGGGTGGCCCGTCGCCGTGAGGAGGCGACGTGGACGCCGCGACCTTCCTGACCGTCGCCGAGGCGGCGCAGGAGCTGATCGACCGCGACGAGGTCGCCGCACGCTGGCTGGAGCCGAGCACGCTCGAGGGGTACACCGTCGGTGGGCTGGCGGCGCACCTCGCCCGCGCCGTCGTCACCGTCGAGCGCTACCTGGCCGCGCCCGCCCCCGACGAGCCGGCGCGGCTGACCGACGCGGCCGGCTACTTCCTCGCCGTCCTCGCCGACCACGACCCGGTCGACAGCGAGCTGCACCGTCAGGTCCGAGCGCGCGGCGAGGAGGCCGGCGCCGGTGGGCCGTCGGCCGTCTCCGACCAGCTCGACGCGGCTCGGTGCGCGCTCACGCGGACCCTGGCGGACACGCCGGCCGATCGGCGCGTCGCGGTGCTCGACGGCGTCGTGCTGACCGTCGAGCAGTACCTGGTCACGCGGCTGGTCGAGCTGGTGGTCCACCTCGACGACCTGGCGGTGAGCGTCGACCTCGACGGGCCGCCAGAGCTCCCGGCCGAGGCGGTCGAGCAGGTGATCGCGACCCTCGCCGTCGTCGCCGGTCGTCGTGCGGGTCCGTCGGCGGCGCTGCGCAGCCTCGCCCGCCGCGAACGCCACCCTGACGCGGTCCGTGCCCTGTGAGCGTGCTGCGCTGGACGCTGCGGGCCCTGCTGGTGATCGTCCTGATCGCCGGCGTGGTGTTCGCCGGGGCGTGGGCGACCACCGACCGGTACGGCGCGTCCCGCGCGATGGTCTGGTTCGAGGCCGACACCGGCGACCTCGACCGGTTCCCGTCCCGTCCCGTCCCCGCCGGCGACGAGGTGGTGGACCTGCCCGCCGGTGAGCCGCTCGACCTCGCCGCGGCGTGGGGCATCGACGACGTCGACCGGTTCCTCGAGGACAGCGAGACGACCTCGCTGCTGATCGTGCAGGACGGGCAGCTGCGCGAGGAGCGCTACCTGCGCGGTTCCTCCGCCGACGAGCTGCGGACCTCGTTCTCGGTCGCGAAGTCGTTCGTGTCGTCCCTCGTGGCGCTGGCGGTCGAGGACGGCGACATCGGATCCGTCGACGATCCCGTCACCACCTACCTGCCCGAGCTGCTCGAGCGCGACGAGCGCTTCGCTGCCATCACCATCCGGGACCTGATGACGATGTCGAGCGGCATCCGGTACGTCGAACGTTCGCTGCCGTGGAGCGACGATGCGCAGACCTACTACGGCACCGACCTGCGGCGGACCGCACTGTCCGCCGAGGTGGCAGCGTCCCCCGGGGAGCGCTTCCTCTACAACAACTACAACCCGCTGCTCGAGGGGCTGATCCTCGAACGTGCGACCGGCCAGCGCGTGGCCGACTACCTCGCCGAGCGGCTCTGGCAGCCGATGGGCGCGGAGGCCGACGGGTCGTGGAGCCTCGATTCGCAGCGTTCGGGGTTCGAGAAGATGGAGTCCGGCGTCAACGCGGTCGCACGCGACTACGCCCGGTTCGGGCTGCTGTTCCTCGACGACGGCCGCGCGGGGGAGCGCCAGGTGCTCCCGCCGGGGTGGGTCGCGCAGGCGTTCGCACGCGACGGCTCGGCCGGACCGGACGACCGCTACGGCTTCCACTGGTGGACCGGCCGGTTCGACGGCTCACCGCTGCCCGACGGGCACGCCGTGGCGGTCGGCAACCTCGGTCAGTTCGTGTACGTGGCCCCGGACCTCGACCTCGTCGTCGTCCGTCTCGGCGACGACACCGGCGGCGTCGACTGGCCGGCCCGGTTCGTCGCACTCACCGACCACGTCAGCGGCGGGTGAGCGCCTGATCGAGGTCCGCCTGCAGATCGGCCGGGTCCTCGAGCCCGACCGACACACGGATGACCCCGTCACCGATCCCCATCCGCGCCCGCACCTCCGGGCCGATGCGGTGGTGGGTGGTCGTGGCGGGGTGGGTCACGAGCGACTTGGCGTCCCCGAGGTTGTTGGAGATGTCGATCAGCTCCAGCGCGTCGATGACGGCGAAGGCGCGCTCGGTCCCACCGGGGACCCAGAAGGTGACGATGGAGCCGCCGCCGCTCATCTGCCGTGCGGCGAGCTCGTGCTGCGGGTGGGAGGTCAGGGTCGGGTACCGGACGTCCTCGACGTCGGGATGGGACGTCAGCCACCGGGCGAGCGCCTCCGCCGTCGCGGTCTGCCGGTCGACGCGCAGCCGGAGCGTCTCGAGGCTCTTGAGCAC
>CAYSTY010000407.1:0-2582 GCA_964433685.1 uncultured Actinomycetota bacterium
CTCCGGGTCGTCGAGCACCTCACCGTCGCGGTTGCCGAGGATGTTGGTGGAGTACCAGCCCGCGACGCCGAGCATCCGCGCCTTGAACATCGGCGCGAGCACGGTCTTGAGCATCGTCTGCCCGGTCTTGAAGTCCTTGCCGCAGATCGGGACGCCGTTGTCGGACGCGAACTGGCGCAGGGCCGGGACGTCGACGGTCAGGTTCGGCGCCCCGTTGGCGAACGGGATGCCCTCGAGCAGCGCCGCGTAGGCGTACATCATCGAGGGCGAGATCGACGGGTCGTCCGCGTCGATGGCGGCCTCGAACGCGTCGATGTCGGCGTGCGCGGGGCCGATCTCGATGTAGACCTCGGTGGAGGCCGCCCACAGCATCACCATGCGGTCGCAGCCGTGCTGCTCGCGGAAGTCACGCAGGTCCTGGCGGATCGCCTCGAGCATGCCGCGCTTCGAGCGGTCGCTCTTGACGTTCTCCGGATCGAGGCGCTTGACGTACTCGTGGTCGAAGGCGGCGGGCATCGGCTGGATGTCGCGCAGCGCCTCGCCGATGGGTTCGAGGTGGCGGCCGACGTCGAGGACGCCCGCCTTGGTCGCCGACACGTACGCATCGTCCTCGAACGGGTCCCACGCCCCGAAGACGATGTCGTCGAGTCCGGCGAGGGGGACGAAGTCGCGGATCAGCGGCGCGCGGTCCTCGGTGCGCTTGCCGAGCCGGATCGTGCCCATCTGGGTGAGCGACCCGATGGGCTCGCCCATCCCCCGCCGGGCGAGCTCCACACCCGCGATGAAGGTGGTGGTGACGGCACCGAGCCCGACGCACACCACCCCGAGCTTGCCGCTCGCGGGAGCGATGGTGGGGGCGGGCAGGTCAGCCAGGTCGGTCACGGGGTGCCTCGCGGTGTCGACGGGCGCGCGTCGACGCCGACGCGGCCGGAGGGTCGGCGTCAGGGTAGAGCGGCGGAACGGCGACCGGCGACGGTCCGAGGTCGGCCGTCACCTCACAACGCGCCGATGGCGGCCGTGACCGCGAGCTCGAGCTCGGTGACGTGGTCACGGTCGAGCGGTGCGCCGTCGGCGTCGCGCACGTAGAAGGCGTCGACGACCTCGTGGCCGAGCGTCTGCACCCGTGCGACCACGATGTCGAGTTCGAGCTCGGCGAGCGCCGTCGCGATCGCGTACAGCACGCCGATGCGGTCGACGGTGGAGACCTCGACGATCGTCGAGGTGCCGGACGGGTCGAGCTCGGTGGTGACCGTCGTCGCCACCTCCGGCAGGCGGGCGAGCCGCTGCCGTTCCGAACGCGCCTTGCGGGCGACCCGGGCCCGGACCGCGAGCCGCCCCGCGCCGGCCTCGACCAGATCCCCCTCGACCCCCGCCCACCAGGAGCCGCCGACCCCCTCGGGCGGTCGCACGCGGAAGGTGTCGACGGCCATGCCGTCCCGTCGGGTGAACGCGTCCGCCGCCACGACCGAGCCGCCGTGCAGCGCGAGCACCCCCGCCACCTTGGCGAACCAGCCGGCGTGGTCGAGTGCCACGACGTCGAGCTCGTCCGGCTCCCGTCGCACCACCGCGCCGGCGTCCGCGGCCCGCGTGCCCGGCACCGGGTCGAGATCCCCGAGGCGCTGCCCGCCCGGCGTCACCCGGGTACGGACCTCGGTCGGACCGGGACGGGTCGAGGCCATGAGGCTGTGGCGGACCACCGCGCGCGGGGTGACGGCGGCTGCGTACCGGTCGGGCAGCAGCCCGAGGTGCGCGGCCACCTCCTCGGGTACGGCGCCGAGTTCGGTGGCCAGTTCCACCGCCTCCCGCGCGGTGACGTCACCGGCGTCGGTGACGGTGTCGAGCGGCTGCTGTTCGAGCACGGCTCCCACCTTCGTGACCAGGGTGTCGACCAGTTGGGCGGTCCAGTCCGTCCACGCCGCCGGACCGGTCGCCCGAGCGTCGGCGGCCGCCAGCAGGTGGAGGCACGCCAGCGTGCTGCGGTCCGCGACCAGTCGCGCGATCTCCTGCGCCAGGGCGGGATCGGTGACGTCGCGTTTCCGAGCCGCGTCCGGGAGCACCAGGTGGAGGCGGACCATCCGGCCCACCAGCTCCTCGGTCGCCGCCGACCCGCCGAGGCGGCGGACGACCGCCCGCGCGACCGGGACACCGGTCTCGCTGTGCGGCTCGCCGTGCGCCTTGCCGACGTCGTGCAGCAACGCGCCGAGCAGCAACCCCTCACGGTCGTCGACGCGTTCGAGCGCGCGCGCGGCCCAGTCCTCACGCCGAACGAGGTCGCCGAGCGCCGCGGCGGCGTGCCAGCCGTGGCGGTCCAGCGAGAAGCGGTGGAAGGGGTTGCGCTGCGGTCGGCCCCGCAGCGGTTCCCACTCGGGGATCAGCGCGGTCAACAGGCCCACGTCGTCGAGCTCGGCGAGGGCCGGTACCGCCACCTCGCCACGCCACAGCACCTCGCAGAACCGGGCGCGGGTCGCGTCGGTCCACCGCCACGGCAGCTGCTGCCCGTCCGCGTCGACGAGCGACCGGATCCGGGCCGCCGAGCGGCGATCGAGCACCGCGCCGGTCGCGGCGAGCGCGTCGAACAGGCG
>CAYSTY010000408.1:0-2580 GCA_964433685.1 uncultured Actinomycetota bacterium
AGGCGACCGAGCAGGAACGCCTGGCGCTGCGCCTGCTGCTGCCGATCACCAAGCTCCTCACGGCCAAGCAGGCGGTCGCCGCCGCGTCCGAGGCCATCGAGTCGTTCGGTGGCGCGGGTTACATCGAGGACACCCACCTGCCGGTGCTGCTGCGCGACGCGCAGGTACTGCCCATCTGGGAGGGCACCACCAACGTCCTGTCGATGGACGCGCTCCGCGCCATCGGGACCGAGGAGACCCTCGCCGCCTACGCCGCCGAGGTCAGGAGGGCGGCCGAGGGGGCGACCGACGGCGACGTGGTCGCGGTCGGCAAGCTCGCCGTCGACGCGGTCGACCACGCCGCCGCCTGGCTGACCCGGGCGCTCGACGGGGGGCCCGCCACGGTGGCGCACGGTGCTCGCCGGTTCGCGGTCACCCTCGGCCGGGCGCTGCAGGCGGCGCTCCTCGCGGCGCAGGCGCAGCACGACCTCGACGTCCACGGCGACGGACGGGCAGCGGCGGTCGCGCGGCGGTTCGCCGACGAGGGCATCGACGTGCTCGACGAGCCCGGCCGGACCGCGGCCATCGACGCGGCGCTCGCCCGCGACGAGGCCATCTGACCGACCGCGTCGGCCGGCCGCGTCAGCCCGCCGCGGGGACGGGTTCCGCGGCCACCAGCCACGGTTCGACCCGGCGGTTGACCGCGTCGAGCGTCGCACGCATGACGGCGCGGTCGGCGTCCTCGTGGACGAGCGCGGTGCCGAGGAAGGTCTCCTCGCCACGGTCGGTGAGCAGGGTCACCGACACGCTCACGTGCGCGAGGTCGCCGAACGGCAGCACCGACACGTGGTCGACGTGCGCACGGACGCGGGGGGCGCTGAGGCAGCCGAGCGCGTCGAGCGTCGCCTCGCTGATCGCGCGCCACCGACCGCGGCGGGTCGGCACACCGCGAGCGGAACCGGTCACCTCACGCCCGGACAGGCGCAGCCGTGCCGTGACCGCGAGGTCGTCCCCGTCGCGCGACGCGAGCAGCTCGGTGATGACGGCGCGCGAGCGGCGGGTGGACGCCTCGAGCGTGGACGGCGCGGCGAACACCGCAGGCTCGGCGACCGCGTCGGGCTCGGCGACCGCGTCGGGCTCGGCGACCGCGTCGGGCTCGGCGACCGCGGTGGCCCCGAGGTCGCAGGCCTGCTCGTCCTCTGCGGCGGCGGGACCGTCGCCGTCGCGGCTGACGACCCGGACGCCCTCGTCACGGTCGGCGGTCGGGCGCGCGACGATCGCGGCAGGGTCGAGCGCGATGCCGAACCGTTCGCGCAGCGTGGCCGCGACGGTCCACGCGACCGCTTCGGGGTCCTCACCGGGTGTGAGGGAGATGCGCAGCCGGTCGCGGCCGTTGTCCCCGCGCGACACCTCGGCCTCGCTGACCCCGGGCACCAGGGTGATGGCGCGTTCGAGCTCGTCCGCGGTCGGCACGACGTCGGAGGCATCCGGGGACGGACCTGGTGTCGACACCATCGTCCCTCCCCTCGCGTGCTGCGTCATCCGGCCCCCGGTGGTCGGGTCACCCCGCCCCCCGGCGGGTCACGTGCCTGCGCTGCCCCTTCGACGGCCCCGTCCCGGCCACCTGCATCGGTCGGTCGGGTGCGCTCCGGGCGCTCGACCGCACCGAGGGGTGCGGCGGAGCGGGAGGAGGTCCGTCGGCTGGGGAGCCTACCGGCGGTGGCCGACACGCCACCCGCCGTCAGCGACAGACAGTGGTGATAGCACCACGAACGGCGAGTTCCGGGGCGGTGACCGCACGTCTCCGGCCGACCGTCCAGGACCCAGGTCCCAGGTCCCCAGGTCCCGGGGTCAGGCGGCCGTACCGCCGTGGCTGCGGGCGATGGCCCGGCCGATGACCAGCTGCTGGATCTCCTTGGTGCCCTCGAAGATCTCGTAGATCTTGGCGTCGCGGTGGAACTTCTCGACGTCGAACTCGCGGGAGTAGCCGAACCCGCCGTGGATCTGGATCGCCTCGTCGGTGACGCGGACCGCGGTCCGGCCGGCGGCGAGCTTGGCCATCGACCCCTCGCCGTGCTTGAAGGGCGTCCAGGTCGTGCCCATGTTGATCCCGCGCCAGCACAGCAGACGTGCCGCGTCGATCTCGGTCGCCATGTCGGCGAGCTTGAAGGCGATGGCCTGGTGGCGGATGATCGGGACCCCGAAGGTCTCGCGCTCCATCGCGTACTGCACCGAGGCGTCGAAGGCCGCACGCGCGACGCCGACGGCCTGGATGCCGACGATGGGGCGGGTCGCCTCGAAGGTCGACAGCGCGCCCGACTTGGTCTGCTTGTTCGGGTTGTGCGCCGCCTCGATCTTGGCGTCGAGCTTGTCCTGGCCCCCGAGCAGCTGCTCGTCGGGGACGAAGCAGTCGGTGAACGCGAGCTCGGCGGTGTGCGACGCCCGGATGCCGAGCTTCTTGGTCTTCTTGGTCTGCTGGAAGCCCTCGGCGTCGCTGGTGACGATGAACGACGCCTGCCCGCGGTGGCCGATCGAGGGGTCGACGGTGGCGACCACGATGTGGACGTCGGCGATGCCGCCGTTGGTGATCCAGATCTTCTC
>CAYSTY010000409.1:0-2576 GCA_964433685.1 uncultured Actinomycetota bacterium
GGTCGACGTCGCTCAGGCGGGGCGGGGGTCGGCGCCGATGGTCTGGCCACCGTCGATGTGGATCACGTCCCCGTTGATGAACTGCGACTCGTCGGAGGCCAGGAACGCGACCAGCGCCGCGACGTCCTCGGGCTCACCGACCCGGGTGGACGGCAACGTCTCGAGCGTCTGGGCCGGCAGGTCCGGCGCGTTCTCGAGCAGCTGCGGGGTCGCGATGACGCCCGGCGCGATGGTGTTGCAGCGGACGTTCTGCTTGCCGTACTGGACCGCGATGTAGCGGGTCAGGTGGGCGACCGCGGCCTTCGACACGCCGTAGGCGATCAAGCCCGGGCTGCCCTGGTCGCCGGCCATGGAGCTCATGTTGATGATCGAGCCCCCGCCCCGCTCCAGCATGTGCGGGATCGCCGCCCTGGTGATGACCACGAAGCTGCGGACGTTGACCTGCCAGGTGAGGTCCCACCAGTCGAGCGAGGTGTCGAGCAGGGTCGAATCCGTCGCCCAGGCGCTGGCCGTGACGCCGACGTTGTTGTGCAGGATGTCGAGGCCGCCGAAGCGTTCGACCGTCCGGGTGACGACCTGTTCGGTCGAGGTCTCGTCGGTGGCGTCGAACTCGATCGCGAGCCCCTCGGTCTCGAGTTCACCGACGACCCGTTCGGCCCCCTCGCCATCGAGGTCCGCCACCGCGACGGAGACCCCTGCCGCCGCGAGTCGGATCGCCGTGCTGCGACCGATCCCACCGGCGCCGCCGGTCACGATCGCCACCTTGCCGTCGAGTCCCTGCATGCCACGCTCCAGTTCCACGATGTTGGTCGGGCCCACGGGTGCCGCGGACCGTCGCCATCAGCGTGACGGATCGGCGCCGCGTCGACGGGCTCGGACGGCCGTGTCCGCCCGGAGGACGAGGGATGCGCCGCCGACGAGCACGACGGCGACGTACGCCCCCGGCGATGCGCCGAGCGCCATCGCGCTGACGATGCCGACGAACAACGCCGCGCCCCCGAGGTAGGTCCGCGGCGCCGAGGCGGTGTGCGGCACCCGCTTGGTACGCCGGGTCTCGAACGCGATCACCGCCGCCATGACCGGGGTCACGGCGACGAGGCAGAGCGCGATCCACACCGCCCGTCCACCCCAGAACCCGGCCTCCCCGGGGACGCCGGCGTCGATGGGTGCACCGAGCCGTTCACCGAGCCAGGCGGCGGGCAGCTCGGCCAGCTTGTGCCACAGGTACAGCGGCATCCCGAGCGCCCCGAGGATGCCGACCACGCGACCGACCGGTCGCAGCGCCAGCGCCCGACGGGCCGGGCCCTCGACGACGAGCACCGCGCCGGTCTGGACCCACATCACCCCGACCATCGCGAGCGTCGGCGGCAGGACGTTGGAGGAACCGTCGAGCTGGCCACCGACCATCGCCGTCGGGTAGCCCACGGCGACGGCCGTCGCGAGCCACGCCAGACCACCGATCAGGAGGACCAGGCCGGCCCGGAACCCGGCGAACCGGCGGCGGTGCCACGCGACCCCGAGCTGCTGCGGCAGCAGCCAGACCACCAGCCCGTTCACCCAGCCGATGCCGCCGCCGGTCCCGGTCACGAGCGTCCCCAGCTCACGCAGGTCACCCGGCGAGGTCACCCCGCCGCGCAGCAGGTCCACCAGCACCGCGACCAGCAGCAGCCCGCCGACGGCCTTGAGCCCGTAGCGGTCGTCGAGCCGGACGCTCACCGGCAGCAGCGCCTGCACCGCGAGCAGCATCACCAGGAACCACAGGTGGACGGTGAGCGAGACGTCCAGCGGTCCGAGCAACCGGCCGCCGCTCCACACCGCGATGAGCGCCATCACCGCGAGGACGGCGAGGTAGGTGACGGTCGGGCGGGCGAGCCCGAGCGCGCGGCCGGCCCACCACCGACGGTGGCTCGCACCCTCCTCGATCCGACGCGCCACCCCGTCGGTGCTGACGGCGGCCGACACGAACACGAACAGCGGCACCACCTGCAGGACCCAGGTCAGCACCCCGGCGCCGTCCCAGACCGTCAGCAGGTGCTCGGTGTCGACCATGCGGCCGTCCTCGAGCCGAGGCAGCGTCGCGATCCAGTGCCCGAAGACGACCACCAGCAGCGCACCGGCGCGCAGCGCGTCGGGGTAGCGGTCCCGCACCGGCCGGGCATCGGCTGGTACGGCGGGCTCGGTCGACCTGGTCACCACGTGTCCGCCTCCCCGGCCGCCCGGTGGGTCCAACGTCCCGCGCACATGGTCGCGACGACGGCAGGGGCGAGCGGCCCGCTGCGGGTCGCGGCCCCGAGGCCGACCGCAGGGTCGGGCGTGGGGTCGACCGTGGGGTCGTCCTCGAGGACGACGAGGTCGGCGGGATCGCCCGCCACGATCGTGCGTCGACCGCAGGCGGACGCGGCCAGCGCGTCGGCGACCTCGATGCGGTGCTGGGGGTGCCACGCGTCGCGGTCGTCCCCGGTCCGGCTCACCGCGGCGGCGATGGCCAGCCACGGGTCGAGCGGTGCGACCGGCGCGTCCGAGCCGAACTCGACGTGCACACCGGCCGCGAGCAGCTCGGCCAGCGGGAAGGCGCG
>CAYSTY010000410.1:0-2573 GCA_964433685.1 uncultured Actinomycetota bacterium
CTGCCGGCTACCGGTTGCGGTCAGGCCGTCCCAGGCCCCTGCCGGCTACCGGTTGCGGCCTGATCAGTCGGCGGCGGCGATGGTGGCCGCGATCTCCGCGCCGCGGGAGCCCTCGGTCGGCGCGTCACGTCCCTCGGCGCGGGCGGCGACGAGGGCCTCGACCTCCTCGGCGATCCGTTCGTCGCTGTCGGACAGCTCCTCGACGTCGAGGTCCTGGAACTGCAGGACCCCCATGTCCTCGTAGGCGGCCTGCACCTTCGGTCCCCACAGGCCGATGTCCTTGACCGTCGGCACCACGCGGCTGAACAGGGCCTTGCGGAACTCGGTCATCATCTGGTGGCGGTCGACGTAGGCGCACAGCTCGTCGGCGTCGAAACCGAGCGTCTCCCACACCTCGCGGGCCAGGAACCGGTCGCGCAGCAGGTAGGACGCCTCCACGACGAACTCCTCACGTTCGGCGCGTTCGGCCTCGGTGAGCTCGGCGTAGGCGTCCTTGAGCGCGAGCCGACCGAAGGCGATGTGGCGCGCCTCGTCCTGCATCACGTAGGCGTTGATCGACTTGGCGAGCGGGTCGCCGGTGAAGTCGCGGATCATCGAGAACGCCGCCAGCGCCACCCCTTCGATCATCACCTGCATGCCGAGGTAGGTGAAGTCCCAGCGGCCGTCGGTGATGGTCTGGTCGAGCAGCGCCTTGAGCGAGTCGTTGATGGGGTAGGCGAGCTGGAGCTTCTCGTGCAGGAACCGCGAGTAGGTCTCGACGTGGCGCGCCTCGTCCATGGTCTGGGTGGCGGCGTAGAACTTGCTGTCGATGTCCGGCACCGTCCCGACGATCTTGGCCGAGCACACCAGCGCTCCCTGCTCACCGTGCAGGAACTGCGAGTTGGTCCACGCCATGTAGTGGTGGCGGACGAGGTCCTTGTCGGCTCGCGACAGGCGTTCCCACGTCGGTGAGCCGAAGATCGGCACGACCTCGTCGGGGACCACGCCCTGGTCGGTCGGGTCGGGATCGTGGGACCAGTCGATGCGGTGGACCGAGTCCCACTGCTTGTCCTTGCCCTTCTGGTACAGGTTGAGCATCCGTTCGCGGCCCGACTGGTAGTCCCAGGTGAACGCGACGGTCGACGCCACGCCCGGGATGTGCCACCCCGTGGCGTCGACGGGCACGGCGTAGGTGTGGGTGTCCACGGCAGGGGCCTCCCAGGCTCGACGGCACGCCCGCTCCCGAGGGCGCATGTGACGACTGAACGTCACGTGTCACACCGTCCGCAAGGTCCTGCTGTCCCAGCGCAGCCCGCGGCGCACGCACCGCGCAGGTCCGCTGGGGCCGCCGCACGGAGGGTCCGCGGCCCCAGCCGGGTCAGGTCTCGCCGGAACCGCGCCCTCGCGTCACGCGACCGCCCTGACCGTCACGACCGGGACGCTGGCCCTCGGGGACCGTGCCCGCGCCGACGTCCGAGGGGCGCGACAGGCCACCCTCGCGTCCGACCAGCGGGTCGCGGGAGTCGAGCAGCTTCGCGCCGCGTGCGACGAGGTGCTCGGCGACCTTCTCGCGGTCGCGCTGCACCTCGACGGTCAGCATCCGCAGGTCGATGACCTGGTCGCTGTCGAGGGAGACCACGTCCTCGCCGAGGTCGTCCTCGCGCTTTGCGACCTGGACGCCACGACCCCAACCGAAGGCGGCGCCGCCCCAGGCGAACCCGAACCCGAGGAGGAACGCGGTGTAGGGCTGGAAGTCGCGCAACCCCGGGATCGCGAACGACAGCGCCACGCCGACGGCCGCGCCGACCACGGCCGCGACGACGAGGTAGCCCCGGCTGGCGCGCCACAGCTGGTGGAGGCGACGGTCGGGCTCCTCGTCGCGGTAGGTGGCCGGTGCCGGCCGCGTGCTGTCGACGCGCAGGACCCCCGCTCCCGGCAGCTGCTCGAGTTCACGTCGGACGGCGTCGGCGTCCTCGGCGGGGACGAGGGCTCGAACGGTGTGCTGGTCGGCCACGGTGGGACTCCTCGGAGGGGCGGTCGTGCGTCACCTCGCGGCCGCGAGGTCGCACCGGACGTCACGACACCGCAACGCCGCTGCCCTCGCCAGGGGCCCGCCCCTTGCGGGCGGACGTGTCCGGGACGGCCCAGGGACCAGCGGCCAGGTCCCACGTCGGGCCGTATCCAGTTGGATGCAGCGAGGTTGCCGCCGTCCGGACGGGCCACGCCCGGAACCGGCCGGACGCGGTCCCCGGCGCGGGCCTAGCGTCGGGCCGCCGGGCGGTGGTCCGGTGCGCGTGGCGGCACGGGCGCGGTCGGGAAGCGCGGACGTAGGGAGGGACACGTGCCGGACTTCGACCTGCAGGTGATCGACCTGGTCGTCATCGGGGTCTACATCGCCGCCATCGTGGGTATCGGTTTCTGGGTGGGGCGGGGGACCGAGGACGCCGACAGCTTCTTCCTCGCCGGGCGGGGCATGACCTGGCCGCTGGTCGGCTTCTCGTTGATCGTCACCAACTTCTCGGGGACGCAGTTCCTCGGGCTCGCCGGTGCCGGCTACGACACCGGCATCATGGTGTGGAACTACGAGTGGATGG
>CAYSTY010000411.1:0-2559 GCA_964433685.1 uncultured Actinomycetota bacterium
CCACCGCGTCCTCCCAGGACCGCAGCACGCTGTCGAGCCCGAAGGCCGCACGCACCGTGCGCTGCGCCTCGTGTCCGAGTTCGACCCAACCTTCGGGGTCTCGCGCGGCCGCGACGACCCGTTCCGCCATGACGGTGCTGTCCGCCGCGATCCAGCGTTCGTCGTAGATGGTGTCGGCGCCCTCCCAGGGCCGAACGAGCGGCTGCCCGCGCGAGGCCATGCCCTCGGCGGGCGACAGGTGGAACGACTCGTCGTCGCTGGTGGACAGCACGTGCCCGATCCGCCGCAGCCACGAGGGGACATCCCCACCGAAGCCGTCGAGCACGACCCCCTCGCGCAGCCGTGGGGTCGAACGGATGCGGGCGAACAGCTCGTCGAAGTAGGCGCGTTCGTCCTCGTCACGCCACACCCACGGCTGCTCCCACGGCATCCGGGAGCGGACGAACAGCCGGAACCGGGGGTCGACCGCGCGGAGCTGGTCGACGACGTCGAGGGCGAGGTCGAGACGCTTGCGGCGCGGCGAGGCACCGATCATGCCGACGTGGAACACCGACCCCGGCAGCTTCGGACGCGCGAAGGCGTCGACGTCCACCGCGTTCGGGATCACCACGATCCGGTCCGCCGGCCACCCGGTCATCTCACGGGTGAGCCGGGCGTAGTGCGGGCTGACGCACACCACGAGGTCGACCTGCTCGATCGGGATGTCGTCGGTCAGGCCGGCGTACAGCTCGACGCGGTGGAGGCGGACCACGAGCCGCTGGCCGGGGCGCTTGTGGGCGGCGTACCAGGCGGCGTTCGGGCCGGCCCACTCGCAGATCACGACATCGGCCCACTCGACCAGCTCGCGGGAGGTCTCCAGGTCGTGCCGTCGCAGCGACGGCCACGCGTCGACCCGCAGCTCCACGTCGGCGAGGCCCGCGAGGTGGTGCTCGATGGCGGTGAAGAACTTCAGGTCGTGGCTGGCGACCACCACCCGGGTGGGGCGCTGACGCCCGGCCCACACCTCCCGGCGGGGCGGGAACACCCGGTCGATCAGGGCGCGCACCCGCGCGACGGCCCGATCGGCGGCGTGCTCACGCGCGGCCCGGGTGCACGCCTCGGCCGCCACCCGGTAGGTGGCGTGGTCGTCGACCAGATCGGCGAGGACCGCGACGACCTCGGACAGGTCGTTGGCGTACGCCGGGTAGTCGGCCCCGAGCAGGCGCTCGTGCGCCGGGGTGCGGTTGAGGACGACCGGGAGCCCGAGCGCGCCGTACTCGAGCACCTTGGTCGACAGCTCGAGGCTCGCGTCGAGCTCGGCGGAACGCCACGACAGGCCGACGTGGGCGGCCGCGGCCGCGGCCATCGCCTCCCGTCGCGGCATCCCACCCCGCCAGTCGACCCCGGGACGCTCGAGCGCCGCGCGCATGCGTTCGGGGAAGTCGGGGACCACCTCGTCACCGGCGTGGAACTTGTCGCCGATCACCTCGAGCCGCGCCGTGACCCCGTGCTCGGCGAGCAGCGTGGGCAGCTCGCAGGACTCGAGGGTGTTCCACATCCGCGCGAACTTGCCGAGGTAGACCAGGCGCAGCCCCTCGCGCGTCGGCGCGGTGCGGTCGCCCTCGACCGGGACCGCGGGTACGACCGGTGGCAGCAGCACGCAGCGCCCGTTGGCCTCCGGGACGGAGGCCTCGAGCAGGGACCGCAGCTCCTCGGTCTGGCACAGCAGCAGGCGGGACGCGGCGACGACCTCGGTCAACGCCTCGAGGTGCTCGCCCGTGAGGTCCGCGGCGTGCTGCGGGATGTCGGTGAGGTAGGTCCACAGCCGGCCGTGCAGGCGCGGGTCGCCCGCGGCGGTCGCTGCCAACCGCGATCCCCGCACGACGACGAGGTCGAACCGGGCGGCGGCTTCGAGCCGCGCCACCACGTCGACGAACTGCGGCGGGGTCAGCCGCGGGCCGGTCGCCAGGTCGCCGAAGCGTTCGTCGGCGTGGGGCGCGACCACCGTGATCCCCGGGTGGGCGTGCAACGGGGCCGTCAACCGGTCGGTGCGCTCGGGGGCCTTCAGGACGACGGTCACCTCGCACCCGGCGTCGGCGAACGAGGTCGCGGTGGCCGTGAGCCAGATCGCCGAACCGTCGAGGATGTTGAGGTCGACGTCGCCGTACACCAGTGCGCGGGTCACGGACGGGCCTCCCCGTGGCGACGGGAGCTGTCGGGGACGAGGACGGCGGGGGTGTCCGCGGCGAGCACGCCGTCGGCACCGACCCGATCGCGTTCGACCAGCAGGTCCGCGGCGTCCACCTGTCCGACGGTGCCGCGCCGCAGGTCGCCGACGTCGCCGTGACCGATGACCGGGGCACGGGTGAGTTCCCAGCCGGTGATCAGCGAACCCAGGTGCCCCGGACCGTGGCGCGTGGCGTCCAGGCCCACGACGAACCGGGCGCTCGCCGGGACGTAGGTGCTCACCCGGATCCCGACGGCCTCGAGCGCCGCGACGGCCCGGTCCGACAGCGGCGTGGGTGGGACCACCACGGCGCCGGGAGGCAGGTGGTCCTGCCCCAGCAGCGCGTCGACCGC
>CAYSTY010000412.1:0-2555 GCA_964433685.1 uncultured Actinomycetota bacterium
GCGTCCACGGGTGCAGCTGCTCGAGCTGCGCCGCGACGGCCAGGACGGTCGCCTCGCCACCGCGACGTCCGACGACCTGCACCGCCAGCGGGCGGCCGCCGTCCGAACCGATCGGCACCGACGCGGCCGGGACGTCGGCGAGGTTCCACGGCGCCGCGAACGGGTAGCTGGCCACGTTGCTGGCGATGTTGGCCGCCCAGCTGCGGCGGTGCCAGGCGTGCGCCTTCGGCTGGGAGCGGGCGAACATCGGCGTGATGAGCACGTCGTGGTCGGTCAGCAGCGGCTCGACCCGCGCGTACCAGCGGTCGGCCTGCTCGGCGGTGACCGGGACGCGCTCGGCGAGCCGCTCCCCCAGCTGCGCGTGCGTGCGGGTCCGCGGCTGCAGGGCGCCCCGGTCCTCGACCAGCTGCGCGACGTCCACCGCGGCGCCCTGCACCCAGCGCAGCATCACGGCCGCCATCGTCGCCGGCTCGTAGGGCGGGTCGGTGTGGGTCAGCGCGTGGCCGGCGTGGCGCAGCGAGCGTGCGGCGGTGATGGTCGCCTCGATCCAGGGGCGGGTGACCACGACCCCCGGTCCGGTCGGCGCCCACGACACCGCGATGCGCAGCGGTCGTGGGTGGTCGATGACGGCGAGGTCGGGGCGCCCGGCCATCGTCGCCAACCCGAGCGCCAGGTCGGCGACCGTGGTCGCCACCGGACCGAACCGGCTCATCCCGTGCCAGTGCGGCGAGCCGTCCGGGTTCAGCACCGGCAGCACCCCCGCCCCGGGCTTGATCCCGACCACACCGCACGCGGCGGAGGGGATGCGCACCGACCCGAGCCCGTCGGAAGCCACCGCCAACGGAACGGTCCCGGCCGCCACCGCCGCCGCCGACCCGCCCGACGAACCACCGCTCGTCAGGGTCGGCTGCCACGGGGAGACGGTCGTCGCCGACGGGTCGTCGCTGGTGCCCCAGACCGACAGCTCCGGGCACCGCGTGGTCCCGAGCACGATCGCGCCTGCCGCCCGGAGCCGCGCCACCACCTCGTGGTCGTGGTCGGCCGGTCGCGGCGAGGTGGCCAGGGACCCGTGCCGGGTCGGCTGTCCGGTCACCTCGGCGACGTCCTTGATCGCGACCGGGACGCCGGCCAGCGGCAGCGATGCGCGGTCGGGGTGGGCGTCGACCGCCTCGGCCGCCGCCATCGCCTCACGTTGGAGGACGGTCACGTACGCCCCGAGCCGGTGCTCGACCTCGGCGATCTGGTCGAGGTGGGCGCGCGCCACGTCGACGGCGCGGACCCGACCGGTGCGGACCGCGTCGGCGAGGTCGCTGGCGGGACGGCCGACGAGCCGCTCACGGTCCGCGGCGGCGCCGGTGTCGACGCGGGGGGAAGCAGGTGACGAGGGCACGGGGCGCTCCGCTCGACGTCGGCGTGGACGGGTGGTCCGCCGTTCCGGCGAGCCTAGGACCCGGTTCCCACCGCGCGGACGGTCTCCGCGCAGCACGTGTCGCCCCCGTCGGGCAAGATGTGCGGACCGCAGCGCGCAGAGGGAGCGGCCGTGCGTCCACGTCACGAGGTCCACCTCCGTGTGCTCACGGCGGAGGACGCGCCCTGGGTGGTCGACCTCGACCACCTCGCCACCACCTCCTACGCCGGTGCGCACGACTGGGACGTGGAGAAGCTCGCCGCCGAGCTCGACGAGGGCGTGTGGGCCTCCGACGAGCGGTTCGCCTGGGCGATCGTCGTCGACGGCGAACCGGGCGGGTTCGCGCTGGTCACCGCCCTCGCCGGGCCCGACGCGCACATGGACATCCGCATCTCACCCCAGCTGCGTGGCCGCGGGGTCGGGCGTGAGGTGCTGCGCCAGCTGGCGGACCACCACTTCGCCGCTACCGACCACCTCGTGCGGCTCGCGGGGCGCGCTCACGAGCACAACGTGCCCATGCAGCGCGCGTTCAACGCCGCCGGCTTCCGGATGGAGGCCCGTTACCGCGACTCGTTCCAGCAGGGCGACGGGGCGCTGGCCTCCGAGTGGGGCTACGCGCTGACCCGCGGCGACTGGCAGGCCGGACGCCACCGGGGGGACGAGAAGGGCTACGACCTGCACGGGCTCAGCTTCGCGGTCGAGGAGACCATCGAGGGGCCGGAGAGCGAGCGCATCCTGGTCAAGTTCCTCCAGGAGGGGCGGCGTGCCCTGGCCCGCTACGACGGCGCGTCGGTCAGCGACGGTGAGCTCGCCGGGCTGCTCGTCGGTGACGTGCTCAGCTACCACTTCGTCCACGTGGTCGACCGGCCGGGCGAGCGGGACCAGCAGGTCTTCGGGCACGGTCGGGCCCGCATCCAACGCCGCGGCGACAACCGCCTCGAAGCGGTCGACGAGTGGGACACCACCACGGGGCTGCGCGGCGTCCGGTTGCTGGTCGAACGGCGTGACGACAAGCGCTGACCCTCGCGCCTTCCGGCCCGTGCCGCGGTGTGCGTCGCCGGCGTCGCGTGGTGCCCTGGCGTCCCGGGGGCAGGCGTCCGGGTCAGGTGAGCGAGGGGACCTCGGTGACGGCGATGTGCAGCGACGA
>CAYSTY010000413.1:0-2555 GCA_964433685.1 uncultured Actinomycetota bacterium
CCCCGAGCCAGTCGACGCCCTCGAACCACCAGTGGCCGAACAGCTCGGTGTCGTACGCGGCCACCACCAGCTCGCCGGGCCGGCGGTCGAGCACGCCGTGCAGGACGCCGCGGAGGTGGGCGGCGTCGCGGGCGGTCGCGGTCAGCGCCCGGTCGGGCTCGTAGACCGCCTTGCGGTCGGGCGGGAGCTCGTGGTCGGTGACGCGCCACGACGGGTGCACGCCGTAGCCGCCGGTCGCGTACAGGTCGCGGTACCACGGCCCCCCCGGGTACCCCGCGGTGGGTGACCACACGTGGTAGGCGACCGACAGGTCGCGGGCGTAGGCGACGACGTCGGAGTCCCCGATCAGGACCCCGTCGTGCACGACCGACTCCGGGCTGCCGTCCGCCGCGGCAGCGGGGCGCACGGTCCAGTCGCGATCGCGCCCACCGGCGGCACGGATCAACGTCGGCGCGTCGACCAGCACGTGGCCGACGCCGTGCCGGGCGTAGTGCTCCTCGAGGCCCGGCAGCTCCGGACCCGTGCGCGGCAACGTCGGCGTGCCGTGCGCGTCGACCCGCGTCGGCTCGGCGGTGGCGTCGGCGACCCGACCTCGCGGGCGGTACCCCATCTCCGGCGCCCACACGCCGTCGGGCCGTGCCCCGGCCCACCGCTCGTGGCTGGCGAGGCCGTCGGTCAGCTGCGCGTCGATCAGGGCGGGGTCGGTCTGGAGCGGCAGGTAGGGGTGGGTCGAAGGACCTCCGAGCAGCTCGATCACCCCGGCCCGCTGCAGCTCGGCCCAGACCGCCGGCAGCCCGCCGCGACGTTGCACCTCGTCGTGGTAGTCGGCGACCCCCTGGAACCGGCGCCAGAAGAAGCTCGACAGGGCGCGCACCTCGCGGGGCATGAGGTGGTGCCACCGCTGCTCCTCGCTGCGCCACACCTGACCCCACAACCACGTGCCGAGGTCGGACGCGAGCCGGGCGTCGGCGACCTGATGGGCCACCATCGGCGTGATCCCGAGGGTGAGCACGTCGCGGTGACCGTCGTCGGCGAGCCGCTCGAGCAGCCGCGTGACCGGCAGCCACGACGTGCCCCAGGCCTGGAACAGCCACTCCTCACCGACCGGCCACACGCCGTGGTGGCGCAGGTAGGGCAGGTGGGTGTGCAGCACGAGCGCCACCTCGCCCGGAGGCGGGCGGCGGCTCACCCGCGGGGCACGTGGCAGACGGCGAGCAGGTCGAGAGTCGTGTCGAGGTCGCTGGTGCCGTCCGCCGCGACGGTGCCGGGCACCACCCGGAACCAGCGGTGGGTCACGCGGTGCACGGTGGCGCGGAGCCACGCGGGCCACGCCTGCGGCGACCCGGCGGTGACCAGGTCGACGAACGTGCGGCGCGTCACGCGTTCGACGGCCCGCAGCGTCGGTCCGTGCTCGATGCCGATCAGGCGGGTGACCTCCAGCCCGACGCCGCGGCACTCCTCGGCGAGCTCCGCGGCGGTGAACTCGCGCGTGTGGAACGGGTTGACCGGCACGTCGCTGCCCGGGGTGAAGGTGAGGCGGTTGGGGGTGGCGATCCAGATCTCGCCGCCCGGCCGCGTCACCCGTCTGAGCGACCGCAGGTACCCCGGGATGTCGTGGAGGTGCTCGATGACCTGGAACGAGACCACCAGGTCGACCTCGTCGTCGCCCAACGGGAGCGCCATGAGCTCGGCCGCGTGGACCTCGACGGTCGCGCTGCCGTAGGTGGCCTGCGCGTGCGCCACCACCGGCGCCTCGAGGTCGACGCCGATGACCCGGGACGCGCCCGCGTCGGCGAGCATGGCCAGCCCGTACCCCTCGCCACAGCCGGCGTCGAGCACCACCTCGGCACCTGCGGCGACGCGGCCCTGCGCGAGCCGGTAGGCCACCACGTGGCGTTCGAACCAGTACCGCTCGTCGGGGATGCCGGGCAGGGTGCGTTCGCCCGTCAGCACCAGACCCGGTGACGGGTCGGGGACCGGGCCGGCGGACGGGTCGGCGGCGTGGGCGGAGGCGGGTTCGGCGGTCACGGGGCGCAGCCTACGACCGCCCCCGTCGGGCCGACGAACCCGGACGGATGGCCGCACCACGACTTTGAGCGTCCGCTCAAAGTTCCCTATGGTGGCGCGGACGTGACGGGACGTCCGCCCCCGAGCGCGCCTCGTCAGCCGCCCGCACCGCCCCCTACCGCAGGAGAGGGAGACCGGATGAAGGTCATCGTCCCCGTCAAGCGTGTCCCCGACACCGCTGGCGAGAAGAAGATCGACGAGGGCACCAAGACCGTCGACCGCGAGTCGGTCGAAGCGGTCCTGTGCCCGGTCAACGAGTTCGCCATCGAGGAGGCCGTCCGCCTCAAGGAGAACCAGGGCGCCGAGGTCAAGGTGCTGCTGATGGGCCCCGAGTCGGCGCAGCCGGTGGTCCGCAAGGCCCTCTCCTACGGCCTCGATTCGGGTCTGCAGATCACCGACGACGCGCTCGCCGGCTCCGACGCCATCGGGACCGCCCGGACCATCGCCAAGGCGCTCGAGGGTGAGGAGTTCGACCTCGTCATCTTCGG
>CAYSTY010000414.1:0-2552 GCA_964433685.1 uncultured Actinomycetota bacterium
AGGCGGTCTCCATCAGGAAGAAGTCGATGGCGGCGTAGTACTCGAGCTTGTCGAGCGCCGCCTTGGTGTACGCCGTGTCCGGCAGCGAGACCACGGGGTTGAAACAGATCGACAGCAGGCCCTTGATCTCGTCGCGGTGGATGGCGTCGACGATCTCCTGGGCGGAGAGGCCCTTGCCGGGGATCTCGGTCTCGTCACACCCCCACACCTCGGCGATGTAGGCCCGGTGTTCGGGGTTGGTGATGTCGCGGTTGCCGGGCAGCTGGTCGCACTTGTGCCCCTGCTCGCGCCCCCCTTGTCCGTTGCCCTGTCCGGTGATGGTGGTCACGCCACAGCCGGGCTTGCCGAACTTGCCCGTGGCGAGGCCGAGGTTGATGCAGGCGGTGACGTTGTCGACCCCCTTGGTGTGGTGCTCGATGCCGCGCGCGTGCAGGAGCATGCCGGTGCGCGAGTGGGCCCACAGTTCGGCGGTCTGCTCGATCCGGTTCGCCGGCACGCCGCAGACCTCGGCCGCCCACGGGATGGTGTGGTCGGCGACGGCCTCCGCCGCGGCTTCGAAGCCGTTGGTGTGCTGTTCGATGAAGTCGTGGTCGAGCCAGTCCCGACGGATGATGTGGTTCAGCACGGCGCCGAGGAGGGCGGAGTCGGTCCCGGGTTTGAGCCCGAGGAACACGTCGGCGGTGCGGCCGATCGGGGTGACGCGGGGGTCCTGCACGATGAGCTTGGCGCCGTTGTCGCGCGCCTTCCAGATGTAGCTGGTGGTGATGGGGGCGCACTCGGCGACGTTCGAGCCTGCGACCCAGACCACCTCGGCGAGCGGGATGTCGCTCCAGGGGTTGGTCGCCCGGTCGATGCCGTGCGCCCGCTTGTTCGCGGCCCCGGCCGACACCATGCACAGCCGCCCGTTGTAGTCGAGGTTCGCGGTCCCGAGCGCGAGCCGGGCGAACTTGCCGATCAGGTAGGACTTCTCGTTGTTGAGCGAGACGCCCGACAGCATCGCGAAGGCGTCCTTGCCGTAGGTGTCGCCGATGCGCTGGATCTCGTCGACGGTGCGCCCGATGGCGCGCTCCCAGCTGATCTGCCGGAAGCCCCCGGGTGCCGACTCGTCCCGTTCCATCGGCGCGAGGAGGCGGTCGGGGTGGGCGTTCTGCAGGTAGCGCTTGACGCCCTTCGGGCAGAGCTTGCCCTCGTTGAACGGGTGGTCGTAGTCGGGCTCGAAGCCGACGACATCGTTGTCCTTGACCTTCAGGTGGAGGCTGCACTGCATGCTGCAGAAGCAGCAGTGCGTGCGCACGAGCTTGTCGACGTCCTCGACGTCGCGCCCCCAACCACCGGGTGGCGCCTGGTTGAGGTGGGGGCCGTAGCGTTCGAGCAGGTCGGCCTCGGACACCGGCGTACGTGCCATCAACCGAACCCTCCGACGCGTTGGGACTGGGCGAGCGTGACCAGCCGACGCCGGCAACGCGGACAGATGTCCTGGTAGTGGCCGCCGCCGGGCTCGGCGTAGTCGAACCCGACCCGGGGCAGGACGGCCTTGAGGTCGTCGACCTGCATCTGCGAGGCGAACGGGTCGCCGCACTCGCTGCAGTGCGCCTGCGCGCCCTCGGTCCCCTCACGCTTGTAGTAGGCGACCCCGAGGTTGGCCGGCCGCTGGAAGATGTGGAACAGCTTGCCGAACGGCACGTACATCAACCCGAGGATCACCGTCAGCGCGTGGACGGTGGTCAGGAAGGTGTAGAAGCGGCCGTGGAGCCAGAGGTTCGACGCGGTCAGCGCCATGCCGGTGACCGACACCGCGAACAGGCCGGCGAGGGGCAGCAGGTCGCCGCTGCGTTCGACCGCGAGCGCCGCCGGATCGCGCAGACGCCGACCGAGGAACAGGAACACCCCGGCGAGGACGAGGATCGCCGAGATGTTCAGCGCGTGGATGACCAGGAAGCCGAAGAAGCCGCGCGGGTCGAACGAGATGGTCGGGAAGTCGGCGACCCACATCGTGTAGCGGGTCGCGTCCTGCCCGGCGGAGCGGAAGTGCAGCCAGCCGAAGGTGAGCGGGAAGGTGACCAGGATGGCGAGCACGCACCCCCAGAACAGCAGCTGGTGGGCGACCCAACGCCGCTTGGACCGCTGCCAGATGAAGGTCTGCAGCAGCAGCTTGGAGACGACCAGGCCGGGGAGGGCGGTGAGGTTGCGCTGACGCTTGCCCGGTTTCCAGAGCAGCTCCCAGCCGCGCTTGTTCAGCACCGCCGTCGGCGGTCGACGCAGCCACACCGTGTAGCGGTAGACCGTGCCGAAGATGGCGAACAGCGTCCCGAACAGGTAGCCGATCAGGGCCGCGTCGAACCAGGTCAGCCCGCTCGAACCGAGGAACACCAGCGCCAAGGTGACCGCGACCGCGAGCAGTCCCCAGACCACACCACGACGGTCGAGCCGTAGGTCGAGCACCCGTCGGCCTCCCTCCGCCCCTCACCGGCGGCGCGTCCGTCTCCGCGAGCGACCCTAGAGGAACCTCGCACCACGAGACAACGGCCCGAACGGGGGACCTTCGGCCCGGC
>CAYSTY010000415.1:0-2546 GCA_964433685.1 uncultured Actinomycetota bacterium
TACGCGAGCTGGAACGTCGAGTACCGCCGCGTCGGGCCGACCGGCGGTGGGATCCCGGCCACGCTCGAGGACGTGGCCGCCGCCGTGGACGCGCTCGCCGACCTCGCCCAGCGGTTCCCGCTCGACCTCACGCGTGTCTGCCTCGTCGGCCACTCGGCGGGGGGCCACCTCGTGCTGTGGGCCGCCGGACGCGGTCGCCTCCCGGCGGGTGCGCCCGGCGCCGAGCCCGCCGTCCTGCCGTGCGCCGTCGTCGGTCAAGCAGCCGTCGCGAGCCTCGTCGCCGGTCGCGACCTCGGGGACGGTGCGGTCGTGGACCTGCTCGGTGCGCGCCCCGAGGACGTCCCCGACCGGGCGGCCCTCGCCGACCCGATCCGCTGGGTCGGGCACGGCGTCCCCGTGCTGCTCGTGCACGGCGAGGCCGACGACACCGTGCCGGTGGACCAGACGCAGCGCTACGAGGCGGCCGCGAGCGCCGCAGGCGACCATGTACGGGTCGTGATCCTCCCCGGCGACCACATGGCGGTCATCGACCCGGAGGGCCCCCACTGGGCCGCCGCGGTGAGCTTCCTCGACGAGCGCTGTTGATCCGGGCTCGGGTCAGCCGACCGGATCGGGGACGAGCGAACAGACCTGGTCGAGGTCGAGCACGGTCATCAGACGTCCGACGGCGACGTACTTGGCCACGCACATGGCCAGATCCGCCGTCCCGTCGTCCCCGAGGTGACCGCGCAAGCGATCGATGAGCGCGTCATCGACCGTCTCCGGCGCGAAGCAGAACCGCTCGACGAACTCGAGCGCATCACGTTCGGCCGTGGTGAACACGGATGCCTCCCGCCAGCGCTCCACCTCCGCGAGCAATCCCTCGGTCGCGCCGGCCTCGGCACCACCCGGGGCCCGGTAGTCCTGGCAACGCACGCAACCGTTGATCTGGGCCACGCGGTAGCGCGCCACCTCGTGCAACCGCAGCGGCAGAGAGCTGCCGAACGCCGCAGCGTTCCACTCCCCGATCGCGTGAGCCATCGCGGGGCGGTACATGAACGCTCGACGAGCGTCCGGTCCCGCCGCACCTCGCATGCGTGCCCCGACCTCCTCGGGCAACAGTTCCACTCGCGCCACGTCCCGCTCCCTCTCCGGACCGATGATGACCGAACGGTAGGTTGGAACTGGCGTCGGCGCCATCACCACGCCGAACGCCGAGCATCGATCGCCACCGTCGGTCCGCGGCGAGGTGGCCGATGCGTCCGGGGGGCGGGTTCTCGAGCCTCGTACCCGGCCGCTGGGGCACCGGGGCGAGCTCCTGGCCGGTCGACCGGGGTGCGCCGTGGCCCGGAGGGTGGCCGAGCGGTCAGGCTGCACCATCGCACGCCGACCGCGCGCCACCGTCGCGGCACCGGCGAGACCGTGACCGTGAGGAGACACAGGACCGTGTGCGGCTTCAGTGGGGAGCTGCGGCTCGACGGGGCCTCGCCCGACGTCGCGGCCGTGGCGAAGATGACGGGCCTGATGGAGGACCGCGGGCCGGACGCCGAGGGGCTGTGGAGCGCCGGCCCCGTCGCGTTCGGTCACCGGCGTCTGTCGATCATCGACCTGACGCCCCACGGCAACCAACCGATGCACGATGCCGAGCTCGGTCTCACCATCGTGTTCAACGGCTGCGTCTACAACTACCAGCAGCTGCGTGAGGAGCTGCGTGCCGAGCGCGGGTACCGGTTCTTCTCCACCTCCGACACCGAGGTCGTGCTGAAGGCCTACCACGCGTGGGGGGACCGGTTCGTCGACCGGCTCCAGGGCATGTTCGCCTTCGCGATCCACGAGCGCGACTCCGGCCGGACCTTCCTCGGTCGGGACCGGTTCGGCATCAAGCCGTTCTACATCGCCGAGTCCGGCCCGCGGTTGCGGTTCGCCTCGTCGCTGCCGGCCCTGGTGGCGGCCGGCGGCGTCGACACCTCGATCGACCCGGTCGCGCTGCACCACTACCTCAGCTTCCACGCGGTCGTTCCGGCCCCGCACACCATCGTCAACGGGGTACGCAAGCTCCCCCCGGCCACGACGTTGGCCATCGAGGCCGACGGCTCGCGCGAGCAGGTCGAGTACTGGCGTCCCGACTTCACCCGCGACCCCGACCGGGCCGACTGGTCCCCGCGCGACTGGGAGGACGCCGTCCTCGCCTCCCTGCGGCAGGCGGTCGAGTGGCGGCTGGTCGCCGACGTTCCCGTCGGGGTCCTGCTGTCGGGCGGGCTCGACTCGTCCCTGGCGGTCGGGCTGCTCGCCGAGGCCGGTCAGCAGCACCTCGCCACCTTCTCGATCGGGTTCGAGTCCTTCGGTGGTGAGGAGGGCGACGAGTTCAAGTACTCCGACGTCATCGCGCGCGAGTTCGGCACCGACCACCACCAGCTGCGCATCGACACCACCCGGATGCTGCCCGCGCTCGGCGACGCGATCGGTGCGATGTCCGAGCCGATGGTCTCCCACGACGCGGTGGCGTTCTTCCTGCTCTCGCAGGAGGTCGCCAAGCACGTCAAGGTGGTGCAGTCCGGGCAGGGCGC
>CAYSTY010000416.1:0-2525 GCA_964433685.1 uncultured Actinomycetota bacterium
ACCCGCAACGGCGTCGAGGTGCCCGCGGCCGTGGGCAGCGTCGCCGCCGCGACCGGCCTGCTCGGCGGACCCGCCGAGGTCGTGCTGGCCAACCTGGTGACCGACACGATCGCCGAGCTCGCACACGACCTCGTCGCCGCCCTGGCACCGGACGGCGTGCTGATCGCGTCCGGCATCGCGGCCGACCGCGCCGAGGTGGCGCTCGGGGCGCTGCACCGCGCCGGTCTGGTGGTCGACGAACGCCGTGAACGGGACGGGTGGGTCGCGGTGCGCGGCCACCGCGGGTCGTCCCGCGGGCACGACCCCGCGGGACGGACGACCGGTCCCGAGGTCGACAACGGCAGGTCCGTGTGAGGAACATGCCGCGCATGACCACCCCCGTCCTCGTCCGCGCTCCCGCCGCGATCGTCGCCGCCGGCCTGCTCGCGCTGGCGGCCGCCGGCTGCAGCCTGCCGACCACGGCGGAGCCGACCCCGGACACCGACCCCTCCGAGGCACCCATCGGCAGCGCGACGCCCGACCCGTCCCGGGACGCGTTGCTCACCGAGGTCGGTCGCCTGGGAGCCACCATCACGGCCGCTCGCGAGGAACTCTCCGCTGCCGCGGAAGCCGACGGTCCACAGGCTGCCGGCCGCGCCGCCGAGGCCGCCCTCACGCTGTTGATCGCACCACCGGGTGCCACCGATGACGGTGGGGACGAGCCGCGGCCACTGTTCCCCGGCGAGACCCTCGATCGGGACGACACCGAGGAGGCCGCCGACCAGCTCACCGTGACGCTCACGCGCGCCCGGGACGTCGGCGGCACGCTCGGCAGCACGGTCGTCGACCTGCTCCGCGACCCGATCGCCGGCGACCTCGGTGCGTGGCAGCGCGATGCGGGCGGCGTGCTGGCGTCGGTCGACGAGACCATCGCGGGGGCCGGTTCGCTCGAGGAGCACGAGGTCGCGGTGCAGCAGCTGCCCGGGCTCGGGACCCGCGCGGTCGCGTGGGCACGCCTGACCACCACAGCGGCCAGCACCGACGATGCACGCGCGTACGCCGAGCGTGGCGCCGCGAACCTCGAGGTCATCGCGGCCACGTTGGAGCGGCTCGAGCTCGCGCCGTGAGCCGCCGCGACCGCCGGGGAACACCGCCGCTGCCTCGCAGCCCGCTCGAGGCCCGGATCGACGGGTTCACCCACGGGGGCGAAGGGGTCGCGCGGATCGAGGGCAAGGCCGTCTTCGTGCCGGGGGCGCTCCCGGGCGAGCGGATCCGGCTGCGGGTGACCGACGACCGTGCCAGGTGGGCACGCGCCGTCCTGCTCGAGGTGCTCGAACCGTCACCCGGCCGCACCGAACCGCCGCTCGCCGACCCCGATGCCATCGGCGGGGGCGACCTGGCCCACGCCACCCCGGACGCGCAGCGGCAGCTCAAGACCCGCGTGGTCCGCGAGCAGCTCACCCGTCTCGGTCGGGTGGACGCACCGCCCGTGGCGGACTGCCTCGCCGTCGGACCCGACCTGCGCTACCGGACCAACGTCCGTCTGCACGCGGACGCCGACGGACAGCTCGGCTACCACCGCGCCGGCAGCAACGAGGTCGTGCCGGTCCACGACCTCGTGCTCGCGGCCCCCGCGGTCCAGGCGCTCCGGGACGCCGTCGGCGACGCGACGGGTGCGAGCGAGGTGGGGCTGCGCGCCCACGCCACGACGGGCACGGCCGCCGTCGTCCTCACCCCGGGTCCGGGGCCGCTGGACATCCCCGACGGTGACTTCGACGTCGTGCTGGTCCAGCCGAACGGCACCCAGCTGCCGCTGCGGGGGGACGGCGTGCTCGCGGAGACCGTGGCGGGGCTGACCTACCGCTTCGACGCGTCGTCGTTCTTCCAGGTCTCCACCGGTGGCGCCGCGGCGCTGGTCGACCACGTCCTGGGTGCCGTCGGGGACGTGGACGGGGCGCTGGTCTGGGACCTGTACGCCGGGGTCGGCCTGCTGTCGCTGCCGCTGGTCCGCGCCGGGGCCGAGGTCGTCGCCGTCGAGGGCCACGAGGCCGCGACCCGGTGGGCGGCCGAGAACGCCACGGCGGCGGGGCTCGAGCTCACCGTCGAGCACGCCCCGGTCGCCCGGTTCGTCGCCGACGCGGGCCGGGGCGACGATCTCCCGGACGTCGTGGTGCTCGACCCGCCACGGACCGGTGCCGGCGACGAGGTGGTGGCCGCGCTCGTGGACCTCGCACCGGGCGCCATCGTCTACGTGGCCTGCGACGTGGCGGCGCTGGCCCGTGACACCCGGGCGTTGACGGCTGCCGGCTACCGGCTGACCGCCGCGCAGCCGCTCGACCTGTTCCCGATGACCCACCACGTGGAGACGGTCGCGACCTTCACGCGGTGACCATCGCCCGGTGACGATCACTCGGTGACGATCGCGCGGTGACGATCGCGCGGTGACGATCACTCGGTGACGAGCGCCGCGCCGGCCCGGGCCCACCGGTCACCACGGACGCGGAGCGCGAGCGAGACCAGCCGGACCAGCATCAGCAGCTCGACGG
>CAYSTY010000417.1:0-2519 GCA_964433685.1 uncultured Actinomycetota bacterium
GCCTTCTTCGCCGTGGCCTTCTTCGCCGTGGCCTTCTTCGCCGTGGCCTTCTTCGCGGTGGCCTTCTTCGCGGTCGCCTTCTTCGCCGCCACCGGCCCGTCGGCGACGGCCGGCGCCGTGGCCTCCTCGGCTGCGTCCTGGGCCTTCGCGGCCGCGGCCGCGGCGGCATCAGCGCTCACGGTGCTCGCCGCCGCCTGCTTGGTCGCGGTCGTGGCACGGTCGGTCGCGTCCGCGGCCTCGCGTTCGACGCGCGTCAACTCACGCTTGAGGTCGGCGACCTGCTTCTGCAGGCGTTCGACCTCGGTGCCGGTCGCCAGGCCCATCGCTCGGACCGCGCGGGTCGTCTCGGACTTGACCAGCGCGACGATGGCGTCGCGGTTGCGCTGCTGGCGGTCGATGAGATCCTTGACCATGTGCTCGGCCTGGTCACCGGCCGCCTCGCCGGAACGCACGAGGCCCTTGACGACCTGTTCGGCCTTGTTGGTCGTGAGGTTGGTGATCCCGGACGCCGCGTCCAGGTACCGCTGCAGGGCCTTGTTCACGGGAGGGGCTCCTCGTCCGGTGTTCGACGTTCCGAGGCTAGCAACGCCGCAACCCCGCCTTCGGCGGCCGGTCGGCCGGGCTCGACCCGGTAGCGCAGCAGCAGTTCGCTGTCGTGCTCGTGGAGCTCGAGCAGGCGCACCCGCGTCGTCGGCAGGGACGGACCCGCGACGATGCGCCCCGCCCCCCCGCCGACCAACTGGGGCGCCACGGTGAGGAACACCTCGTCGACGAGGCCCGCGGCGAACAGCGCACCGTTCAGCGTGGGACCACCCTCGGCGAGGACCCGGCGGTGGCCGTGGCGGCGGCACCAGGCCAGGGTCGCCTCGAGGTCGACGTGGTCGTCGCCGAGCACCACCACCTCGGCGACCTCCTCGAGCGCCGCGATCCGGGCCGGCGGGGCGCCCGCCGCGGTGACGACGACGGCCGGGGGCACCTGCGGGTCGCGGGGCGCCTGGAACAGGCGGGCGGACGGATCCAGGGCTGCGCTGCCGCTGACCACGACCAGTTGCGGGGCCGGAGCGAGACCGGCGGCACGACGCGCCGCGACGCGGGCCGCGGACGCGCGAGGCGGTCCGTAGTCCTCCGCCCGGACCGTGCCGGCGCCGACCAGGATCAGGTCGGTGGCGGTGCGCAGACGTGCGAAGGCTCGCCGGTCGGCATCGCCACCGAGCGCGGTGGAACGGCCGTCGATCGCGACCGCTCCGTCGATCGATGCGACCATCCCGACGGCGAGGTAGGGGCGGGCGTCGGCCTCGGCGGGGACGGGGAGCACCAGTCCGGCGTAGGCGTCGTCGAGCTCGAGCTCGGCGTGATCGGGGACCAGTCGTCGCACGGGGACGCTCCGAGGGCGGGGGGCGGGGCCGGGAGCCTGCCATCTCGCCCGGCCACCGCGCTGCTAGCGTCGATGGTTCGGCAGGTGGCGGACGGCGGAGGATGCAGCGGTGGCGACGGTCGAGGAGGTCGACCGGGTCCTCGGCGACCTCCTGTCCCAGCTGGGCGACCTCGACCCGAACACCCGCTCGCTCATGCCGTCACGACGGACGGTGGAGGCCCGCTGCCCGGACCTGGACCTCGTGCGCCACGCGGTGTGGCGCGACGGACAGCTCGAGCTGCTCGATGGGCCGCCCGGCCGCCGCGCGGACATCCGCATCTCGATCGGTTCCGACGACCTGATGGCGCTGCACCGTGGGGAGATGACCTTCTCCCGCGCCTACAGCACGAACCGTGTCCGCTTGGACGCATCCATGACCGATCTGCTCCGGCTGCGCGCCATCCTCTGAACCTGCGCGAGCCACCACGGCGCGCGCACACGCGAGGAGCTGTCCGGTGGTGCTTCCCGTCGGGGACATCAACCCGACCCGCCGGCGGGCGGTGGTCACCGGGTGCCTCGTGGTGATCAACCTCGGCGTCTTCCTGGGTCTCCAGGCGCCCCTCGACGGCTGTGACCACGCCGCCTTCATCTACCGCTTCAGCGTCGTCCCGCGGGAGCTGCTCGCGGGCGCGGCGCTCGACCCCGACGCGCTCGGTCACCTGCTCGGCGGTTGCGGCGGGGCGGTCGACGGCAAGTCGGTGCCACTGTCGGTCCTCACGGCGATGTTCCTGCACGGCAACGTCGGCCACCTGCTCGGCAACCTGCTGTTCCTGTGGGTGTTCGGCAACAACGTCGAGGACCGCCTCGGGCGGGGCCGGTTCCTGGTGTTCTACCTGGCCGGCGGGGTGGCGGCGACGGCGGTGTTCGCGGCGCTCCACCCGGGGTCCAACACCCCGTTGCTCGGCGCGTCGGGTGCCATCGCCGCGATCCTGGGGGCCTACCTGCTGCTGTTCCCGCGCGCCACGGTGCTCACCTACGTGCCCTTCCCGCTCTACCTGGTCGCGTTCGTCGTGCCCGCCGCCCGCATCCGGGCGTTCTTCCTGGTGTTCGCCATCGTCACGCTGCCGGCATGGGTGGTGCTCGGCGGTTGGTTCGCGCTGCAGGC
>CAYSTY010000418.1:0-2519 GCA_964433685.1 uncultured Actinomycetota bacterium
CCCGACCGGTGAACATGTCCACCGTCGTCGGGTAGACCGAGTGGTCGCCGGTCAGGCGCGGCAGGTAGCCGAAACCGAGGTCGTCACGTTCGAGCGCGTGGTCGCCGTACCAGGCCTTGAGCAGGCTGACGATGAAGGCCCGCCCCATGGACCAGTACCCCTTGTGGGCGGTGGTGCGCCGTTCGTAGTCGTCGAGGGTGTCGTGGGCGCCGGCCGACGGCATCGGCAGGTACCCGGGCAACAGGTCGAACAGGGTCGGGATGTCGGTCGAACCCTGGATGCTGGCGTGCCCGCGCAGGGCGAGGATGCCGCCGCCGGGCCGTCCGATGTTGCCGAGCAGGAGCTGGAGGATCGACGCCGCCCGGATGTACTGCACCCCCACCGTGTGCTGGGTCCAGCCGACCGAGTACACGAACGCGGTGGTCCGATCGCGCCCGGAGTTGTCGCACACCGCGCGAGCGACCGCGAGGAACTGCTCCTCGTCGATCCCGCAGACGTCCGCCACCGCGGCCGGGGTGTACCGGGCGTAGTGGCGCTTGAGCAGCTGGTAGACGCACCGGGGGTGCTGCAGGGTCTCGTCGCGCTCGATGGCGCCGACGTCCTCGATCGAGCCGCCCTCGAACGCCTGCCCGCCCTCCTCCTGGTGCTCGGGTTCGTCCTTCCACGGGTCGTCACCGGGTACCTCGTTGTGGCGGTCCCCCGAGGCGGCGTGGACGTCCGGTGCGTCGCCCTCGTACTGCCAGGTCGCGTCGTCGTACCCGGACTCGGGATCCCAGCCGCTGAAGTAGCCGGCGGCGTCGTCGGGAAGCTCGACACCCTCCCGGATGATGTGCGCGGCGTTGGTGTACGGCACCACGTACTCGCGGAAGTCGGCCTCGTGCTCGAGCACGTAGCGGATCAACCCGCCGAGGAAGGCGATGTCGGCCCCGGGACGGATCGGCACGAACGTGTCGGCCAACGCGCTCGTGCGGTTGAACCGGGGGTCGACGTGGACGATCCGCGCACCCCGCTCCTTGGCCTCGACCACCCACTGGAAGGCCACCGGGTGGTTCTCGGCCATGTTGGAACCCATCAGGACGATGCAGTCGCTGTTGACCAGGTCCTGGGGGTAGGTGGTCGCGCCACCGCGACCGAAGCTGGTCCCGAGACCCGGGACCGTGGAGCTGTGTCATATCCGCGCTTGGTTCTCGATCTGGATGGCACCGAGCGCGGTGAACAGCTTCTTGAGGAGGTAGTTCTCCTCGTTGTCGAGGGTCGCGCCGCCGAGGCTGCCGAACCCGAGGGTGCGGTTGAGCGGCGAGCCGTTGTCGTCGGTGTCCTGCCACCCGGCGTCGCGGGCCTCGATCACGCGGTCGGCGATCATGTCCATCGCCGTGTCGAGGTCGAGGTCCTCCCAGTCGGCGCCACCCGGACGCCGGTAGCGCACGGTGGTGACCCGGGCGGGTCCGGTGACCATCTCACGCGTGGACGACCCGCGCGGGCACAGCCGTCCACGGGAGATCGGGCTGTCGGGGTCACCCTCGATGTGGGTGATCTCGCCGTCCTTGACGAAGATCCGCTGGCCGCACCCGACGGCGCAGAAGGGGCAGATCGACGGCACGACCTCGTCGGCCTCGTCGGTGCGGGCCGTCAGCGCCTCGGTGACCGGTGAGCGCGTCGCCTGCGAGACGGCGGTGTGGTCCGGACCGGTGAGCTGTCGCACGACCGGCCAGCGACCGATGAGCGCGCCCACCTGCGATCCTCCGCCCTCGGGCGGGAACATCGGTAACCGGTCGCGCAGTCCCATGGTCGGCGACCCTAGGCGTCGGGTGGTGGCGGGGGGAGGTCACCGGCCATCGGTCGGCCGGCCACGGTCGCGGCCGGCGTCGCGACCTCGACCGCGGCCCGACGCTGTCGTTCACGGGTGCGCAGCTCGTGCTCGGCCCGGTCGAGCCAGCTCCTGAAGCGGCGCAGCGCCACGATCGCGTACACGAAGCTCGGCGGCACCCACATCAACGCACCGGCGAGCTGCTGGTCCTCCAACGCGGTCAGCCCACCGGAGCCGGTGTAGACCGCGTAGATCGAGCGGCCCGCGAAGGTCAGCAGCGCGCCGAGGACACCGCCGGTGACGATGAGCGCGGCGAGGCAGAGCGTGGCCAGCGCCTGTGCGCGTCGGTTGCGGCGGGCGGTGGCCACGACCTCGATCCACACCCACACCGCGCTGCCGAGGAAGGCCACGTGCTCGAGGGCGTGCACGGCGTTGTTGCGGACGGCGAGGTCGTACAGCCACGGGGCGTGCCACAGCCAGGTCAGGACGATGTGCACCACCGTCGCGACCACGAGGACGGGCGGATCACCGACGCGGCGGCGCAACCGCCGCGAGCGACGTGACCAGCCGGCGACGGTGCTCCGCGACGCGGGCGACAGCGCGAACCGCATCGTGGACACCGGCGAGCCCAGCGCGATCAGCGGCGCCGCGACGACGGTCAGCAGCAGGTGCTGGATCATGTGGACCCACAGCAGGTGCTCGCTCCAGCCGG
>CAYSTY010000419.1:0-2507 GCA_964433685.1 uncultured Actinomycetota bacterium
AGCCCGTCCGACGCGCGTCACTTCCTCGTGGTCGGGTCGGACGACCGCGCCGGCCTCACCGCCGAGGAGCAGCGTGAGCTGACGCTCGGACGCGAGGACCAGTTCGAGGGGCAACGCAGCGACACCATGATCTACGTGACCATCAGCGCCGACCGCTCCCAGGTGACGTTGATCTCCATCCCGCGTGACCTGGTGGTCGAGCGCGAGGACGGCACCCTGACCAAGATCACCAACGTCTTCGCGGGCGGTCCCGAACCGGTCGTCGACGCCCTGCGCCGCACCTACGGGTTGACCACCAACCACTACGCCAAGGTCTCGCTCGGCGGGTTCCTCGACGTGGTCGACACCCTCGGTGGCGTCACGATCGAGCTCGACGAGCCGCTCGTGGACCGCAAGTCCGGTGCCGAGTTCACCGAGCCGGGGACCTACGAGATGGGGCCGGCGGAGGCGTTGTCCTACGTGCGCTCCCGCCAGGGGACCCACGGCGACTACGAACGCATCGAGCGCCAGCAGACGTTCATCAAAGCGGTCATCGGCGAGATGATCGCCGCCGGCAACCTCACCAACCCGGCGCGCCTGCTCCGGCTCGTGGACGACGTCACCAACAACGTGACCACCGACCAGGGGCTCGGCATCCAGGAGATCCGCTTCCTCGCCGACGACCTCCGGCAGGTGCTGACCGGCGGGGTGCCGATGCGCACCTTCCCGTCGTACGCCGTCAACCACCCCGGGTCCGCGAGCCTGCCGCGCGGGTCCTACGTGCTCGCCTACGAACCGGGTGCCAAGGCCCTGGCCGAGGCCATCGCCTCCGGCCAGCCGCTGCCGGAGACCGCGACCCGTGAGGAGGCCTCGGAGGTCACCGTCGCGATGGTCGCCGGTCAGAACCAGCGGGCGGCCGGCAACGTCCTCGGTCCGACGCTCGCCTTCGCCAACTACGACATCACGAGCTGGTCGGGCGCGCCCGACCAGCTGCACGCGACGACCACCACGACCGTCTACGCCCCGGCGGGGGCGACCACGCAGGCCGAACAGCTCGCTGCGCACCTCGGGGCGCCGATGCGGCCCCTGCCCGCCGGGGTCATCCCACCCGAAGGGATCGACGTGGTCGTCGCGGTCGGCGCCGACGCCGGCGGGATCGCGACCGGCACCGCCACGGCCGCCGAGGCACCGTGAGAGCGCTGGTCCTGGCAGGGGGTGCGGGCGCGAGGTTGCGTCCCATCACCTCGACCTCGGCCAAGCAGTTGGTGCCGGTGGCGAACAAGCCGATCCTGTTCTACGGGCTCGAGCAGATCCGGGACGCGGGGATCGTCGAGGTCGGGGTCGTGGTGGGGGACACCGCGGCGGCGATCGAGGCGGCGGTGGGGGACGGGTCGGCGTTCGGGTTGGAGGTGACCTACCTGCGGCAGGAGGCGCCGTTGGGGTTGGCGCACGCGGTGTTGACGGCGGCGGGGTTCCTCGGGGACGAGGATTTCGTGATGTTCCTGGGCGACAACCTGATCGAGGGTGGGATCGGGGAGCTGGTGGCGGCGTTCGAGCGGGATCGTCCGGCGGCGCAGCTGTTGCTCAAGCGGGTGGCCGATCCGGAGCGGTTCGGGGTGGCGGTCCTGGGGGCGGATGGGCGGATCGAGCGGTTGGTGGAGAAGCCGGTCGATCCGCCGTCGGACCTGGCGTTGGTGGGCGTCTACCTGTTCACGCCGGCGATCGTGGAGGCGGCGCGTCGGATCGTGCCGTCGGGGCGGGGGGAGCTGGAGATCACCGACGCGATCCAGCGTCTGGTGGATGATGGGGCGGTGGTGCGGGCCTCGCTGGTGGACGGGTGGTGGTTGGACACGGGCAAGAAGGACGAGCTGCTGGATGCCAACCGGATCGTGTTGGGCACGCTGGAGCGGCGGATCGAGGGGGAGGTGGACGCGGCCTCGACGGTGACGGGGGCGGTGGTGGTCGAGCCGGGTGCGCGGGTGTCGGGCTCGGTGCTGCGGGGTCCGTGCGTGGTGGGCGCGGGCGCGCAGGTCGTGGACAGCTACGTGGGGCCGTTCACCTCGATCGCGGCCGGGTGTGAGATCGTGCGCTCCGAGCTGGAGTTCAGCGTGCTGATGGAGGGCTGCCGGCTGGTGGACGTGCCGCGGTTGGAGGCGTCGCTGCTCGGCCGGCAGGTGCGGGTCACGCGGGGGGCGCGGCGGCCGTCGGCGCACCGGCTGCTGGTGGGTGACCACTCGGACGTGGAGCTGGCGGAGGGTTCCTGATGCGGCTGCTGGTGACCGGTGGGGCGGGGTTCATCGGCTCGAACTTCGTGCGGTGGGTCCTGGCCAACCAGCCGCAGGTGCAGGTCACGAACCTGGATGCGTTGACCTACGCGGGCAACCTGGCCTCGCTGGACGACGTCGCGGACGATCCGCGGTACCGGTTCGTGCACGGTGACGTGTGTGACGCGGCGCTGGTCGGCTCGTTGGTGGCGGACGTGGATGCGGTGGTGCACTTCGCGGCCGAGTCGCACGTGGACCGGTCGA
>CAYSTY010000420.1:0-2489 GCA_964433685.1 uncultured Actinomycetota bacterium
GGACGGGAGCGTGCCGCGTGTGCGCGTCACCCTCGCTCCTCTCCGCCGTCGTGCCGCTGTCCCGACGCCGCGGCGCGATCGCGGACGTCCAGGTGTGGTCGTGCCCGGTGGCCGCGGGCCGTGTGATCCTGGCGCGGAAGGTAGGCGGCCGGCCCCCGCCGTGCGACCTGGCGCGACCGGGTGTGGGCCCGCGCGGTGACCTCGCCGAGGCCCGCGCGCCCGTCCGTGCCCTCGTCGAGGTGTACCACGCGGTCCTCCCCCCTGGCCGACCGGCCAGTGTACGTGACCGGGGCGCGGCTCGCCACGCGGCCCGCTCAGCGCACCAGCTCGAGCCGGCGACGCGGACGACGGCGCACCAACCCTGCGAGCAGCAGCACGACCACGAGCCCCGCGATGATCGTGATGGCCGGTCCGGAGATGGACGTCGAGCGCACCGACAGGGTGGTGCGGTCGAGCTCGAGCCGACCCGTCGGGTCGGTGATCCGCACCGAGACCGAGAACGTCCCCGTCGACAGCGCACGGGTCTCGAACGAGACCGTCTGCGTCGTGCCCTCCTCGAGCAGCAGCACCTCCGAGCGCCGCCCCTCCGGCCACGACAACCGGCCCTGCGAGGCGACCTCGACCTGGACCGCGAGCGGCCCACCCGCACCCCGCTGGAGGGTGACCGGGATCGACCCGGTGTCGGAGGTCAACGTCACCAGCGACCCGCTGGCGATGCGCACGTCCGCGACGGTGCTGTCGATCGCACCCCGCACGTCGGCGACGAGGGCGTCGGCCTCCCCCGACCCCGCCGGGAACCACCGCGAGGTCGAGCGCAGCAGCTGGTCCCGCAGCTCGGAGGGCTCGCGACCGTCGATCAGCGGGTCGTCGGTGCGTGCCTCGGCGGCGGCGTCCAGGTCCTGGAGGGTCGCCGCGAGCCGGCTGGTCTGCTCGGTGCTCAGCGACGGTGGCGCGACGCCGGCGGCCAACGTCGCCCGGGCCGGGGCGGAGGGGACCGCAGCGACGTCGGACGGCTGGGCGAGGTCGAGCCACACGGCGTCGGTCAACCCCGACAGCAGCCGGTCGGCGAGGTCCGCGGTCGGCGACCACGCCTCGGGGGGGTGCAGCGACAGGGCCCGTTCGGTGCCCGGGGCCTCGAAGTAGATCAGCGCGGTCTCGGCCAGCACCCGCTGGCTGGTCAGGACCGGGCCGGTCCCCGGTGGCGACTCGAGCAGGCCGGTCAGGTAGGGGTCGGCGACCAGGAGCGTGAACGGGCGACCCGAGGTGGATCGGACCTCGCGCACCGGCGGGGGGAGGGTCGGGTCGGCCGCCGGGTTCGGTCCCTCCACGGCCTCGTACGGGACGAGGGCCACCTCGGCCGGTACCAGGTCGAGCACCTCCGGCGAGGTCGACGACGGCAGGATGTAGGCCGACGGGTCGGGCGCGCGTTCCACCAGCCGTTGCAGCCGCCGCCGACCGGTGCTGGCCAGCTCACCCGCGAGGTCACGTACCTGGGGGTCGGCGACGAGCGCGGCGAGGTCCGCGTCGGCGTACGGGCGGACCACCGGCGGGTTCGGCAGGTCGCCGGTGACCGACCGGATGCGCTGGAGCACGTCGTTGGCGCGGCGGGCGGCGCTCGACTCGGGTGTGACCGTCCGCGACTCGAGGGCGCCCCCGTCGATGCGTTCGGTACGCACGAAGCCGTCGGCGCGGTCCCGCAGGTCCTCGAGCAGGTGCGCCGACGGCGCCAGCACGACCTCGGTGTCGGGGCTGCGTTCGAGCGCGCGGAGCATCGCGTCCAGCCGACCACCCGGACGGAGCGAGGTGTCGACGTCCTCGGGGTAGGCGGGCCCGGGTCCGCGCCACGGGGGGGAGTCGAGCGGCCACACCGCCACGGTCACCAGCGGGTGTTCGGGGACGGTGGCCATCCACACCACCGCGGTGGACACCTCCGCGAGGACCTCGGTGCCGCGCTGGACCGCGAGCCGGACCGGGTGGACGCCACCCTCGGCCGCCCACGCCACCTCGTCGGCGGGGATGGTCACCTCGACGCCGGCGATCTCACCCGCCTCGAGGTCGTCGTCGGGTCGGACGGCGGTCTCGTGCACGGACGGGACCGTGCCGGGACCACCCCCATCGAGGGCGGCGCGCAGCGTGCCGCGGCTGTCCACCGCCGGGTGCACCTCGACGACGAGACGGAGCTGATCGATCGGGTCCCCGCCGCCGTGGCTGATGAGGGCGCGGATCGTCAGATCGGTCGGAGGCTCGGGCAGGTCGCGGGGGTCGGTGTCGGCATCCGCGGGCGGCCGGAGCGACCCGGGGCCGAGGACGCCGGACAGCTGCGACACGGTGAGGTCGACCTGGGCGGGCTCCTGGAGCGCGGTGGCCGCGGGGGGCGACGTCCACAGGAGGGCCGACAACGCCAGGACGAGCGTCGTCAGGCGCCGACCGGCCGGTCCCCGCCGGGGGGCCGACGTGGTGCTGGTCACCCGTCCGCCCGCAGGTCACCG
>CAYSTY010000421.1:0-2461 GCA_964433685.1 uncultured Actinomycetota bacterium
AGGACGGGGGTGACGGTGCCGACGAACTGGTCCTGCACCTCGGGATGACCGGCTCGTTCCGGTTCGCCCCGGCGGACCCGGCGCGCACGCCCGCGGACGACGCGGCCGACCACGTCCGCGCGCGGTTCACCCTGGACGACGGCCGCGAGCTGCGGTTCCGCGACCCCCGGCGGTTCGGGCGCGTGTCGGTGGTCCCGGCGGGCCGGTACGAGGGCCACGTGCCGACGTTGGTCACCCTCGGTCCCGAGCCGCTGTCGGACGACTTCGACCCGGAACGGTTCGTGCAGGCGCTCTCGCGCACGAGGGCGACGGTCAAGGCCGTCCTGCTCGGGCAGCGGCTGGTCGCCGGGGTCGGCAACATCTACGCCGACGAGGCGCTGTGGCGCGCCGGCATCCACCCCGCCTCGCGACGCGTGGGGCGCCAGCGGGCGCTCGCTCTGCACACCGCCATCCGGGAGGTGCTCGCCGAGTCCATCGAACGCGAGGGCACCACGTTCCGCGACTACCAGATGGTCAACGGCGAGAGCGGCCGCAACGCCGACTTCCTCGACGCGTACGGGCAGGGCGACCTGCCCTGCAAGCGGTGCGGCACGCCCATGCGCAGGAGCGTGGTCGCCCAACGGGGCACCACCCACTGCCCGCGTTGCCAGCGCGTCTGAACGCGCCTCAGACCGGCGCGGCGGCGCGCAACCCGCCGGCGATCAGCCCGTGCGCGAACGTGCGCGCTGCCGCCGGGTCGTGCACCTCGACGTGCATCGGTGGGAAGCTGAAGTAGCTCAGGATGAGCCGGACGATGACCTCGGCGGCCGCCGGGGGGTCGACCTTCCGCAGCTCGCCGGTGGCGACGCCGTCCGCGATCAACGTCGTGAACAGTTCGAGGCCCCGACGCACCACGGGGCCGGCGTTGGCGGTGATACGCGGCAGGAGGATGCCCGGCTCCTCGTCCCGCCCCCGGGTCATCACCGGGTGGTCGACGAAGAAACGGACACCGACGAGGAAGGCGGCCTCGATGCGGTCCGCGGCGCCCTCCTCGGCGTCCGCCGCGGCCCGCAGCTGCCGTTCGAACCGCGCGCCCTCGCGTTCGAGCAGCGCATCGATGACCGCGTCCTTGTTGGCGAAGTGCCGGTAGAGGGTGGCCTTGCCCGCGCGGGCTTCGCGCGCGATGTCCTCCATCGTGGTCCTGCGGATGCCGCCCGCGACGAACCGTCGGGCCGCGGCGACCAACAGGTCCTCGCGGCGATCGCGACGTCCGGTGGGAACGGTGTCGTCCTGCACGGTGGCGGTCCTGGTCGGGGAGCGGGGGCGTCGGTGACGTTCGTGCGCGGCGATGAACGGAACGTTACTCCGCGGACCGTTCCCTTCGGTCGAGGGCGGGCTCGGAGCGCGCCGGGACGGTCCCCCCTGTCCGGATGACCGGTGTCACCGTCCAGCCTCGGCGCCGACGCTGCGCGGCCACCACGAGGACGCCGCCGTCCCGGCGCGCGCCACCCGTCGCACGCCCCGGCGCGCGGCCCTCCGCTCCCGATCACCCTCCCCCGCCCCAACGCTGTCCCACCTCGCTGTCCCACCTCGTCTGGAGGTCCCCCGTGTCCCTCGCCGCTGTCTCCCGGTCGCTACCCCTCGCCGACGCCGCCGACTGGCGCGCCGACGCCGCCTGCCGCGAGATCGACATCGAGGTCTTCTTCGCGGTCGACGAGGACAGCCAGCGCGAGGCCATCGCGGTGTGCGAGACCTGTCCCGTGCGCCGCGAGTGCCTCGAGCACGCCATCCTCAACCGTGAGCAGTACGGCGTCTGGGGCGGCCTGCGCGAACAGGAGCGCAAGCGCCTCGTGCGAGCACGCCGTCGCGACGCCGCCTGACGCGACCGTGTCACGGTGACCTGGTAGAACGCACGTTCGACGAACGCGCGTTCGACCGGAGTCCCCGTGACCACCCTCGCATCCGCGGCGCCGGCCGCGCACCAACCGAGCTTCGACCAGCTCGGCACGCCGCTGATCGCCGTCACCTTCGTCGTGCTCGACCTCGAGACCACGGGCCTGACCCCCGGGCGGGACCGGATCACCGAGGTCGGCGCGGTCAAGGTCCGCGGCGGCGAGGTCCTCGGCGAGCTCCAGACCCTCGTGCACCCCGGCCGCTCGATCCCCTCGGCGGTCAGCGCCGTCACGGGCATCACCGACGCGATGGTGGCCACCGCCCCGCCCATCGAGGCGGTCCTGCCGACGGTGCTCGGGTTCCTCGGGGACGCGGTGCTCGTGGCGCACAACGCGCGGTTCGACGTCGCCTTCCTCCGCGCCGCCTGCGAGCAGCACCACCACGGCCGGTTCGAACCGGTGGTGGTCGACACCGCCCGTCTCGCCCGCCGCCTCGTGCGCGACGAGGTCCGCGACCGCCGGCTCGGCACCCTCGCCCGCCACCTCGGCAGCCGGGTCGTGCCCGACCACCGGGCGCTGACCGACGCGCG
>CAYSTY010000422.1:0-2454 GCA_964433685.1 uncultured Actinomycetota bacterium
CGGCGGCGTCGGTGGGGCCGGTGGCGTCGGTGGGGCCGGTGGCGTCGGTGGGCCCGGTGGCGTGGACGTTGGGGGTCTGCGGATCTCGGTGACGAGGTGGTTCGACCCGACGCCTCGGCTGCGTGCCACCCCCACCCCCGGCCTGGTGGCCGCCGTGGTCCGGGCGCGCCGCCACCTCGCCGTCTCCGCCTCCGCCGGCCCGGTCCCACCCGTGCTGTGGTCGTCGGCGAGCGCGGTGGCCGACGCCCTGGCCGCCGGTGACGTCGACGGCGCGGTCACGGCGGCCGGACGGCTCGTCGGCGCGGGCCCGGGGTTGACGCCCTCGGGGGACGACGTGCTCGCGGGTCTGTTCGCCGCCGTCGTGACGCTGAGTCCGGTCGTCGGCGACGTCCCCACGGTGGCGCCCGACCGTGACGATCAGGCGTCCGCGGGCAGCGAGGTCGCGGACGGGCTCGCCGCCGTCGCGCGCGAGGCGGGCGAGCGGATCGCCGCGCGCGCACGCACCGCGACCACCACCATCTCCGCGGCGCTGCTCGGCCACGCGGTCCGAGGCGAGGTGGCCGAGCCCGCCGCCGGCGTGCTCCACGCCCTGACCGGACGGCGGGCGCTGGCCCCGAGCCTCGACGCCCTGCTCGCGGTCGGCGCGACCTCGGGGCGGGACCTCGCCGTCGGGTTGCTCGTCGGCGCCGACCTCGTGGCGCGGCTGTCCACAGCAGGGGCACCCCGGGGTGGAGCCGTGTCGCAGGGCGATGACAGGCTCTCCACCCTCGACACCACGACCGCCCCCCGGCCCACGACCGCCCCCCGGCCCACCACGACGACCGACGCCACGGCGGTCCGTCCGTGCGACGCTGCGTTCGCCCTCGCGGCCGCGAGCCCGCATGCTCACCTCCCCGTCCCGTCCCCAGGAGCACGTTGATGGTCGACCACCTCGAGGTCCGACGCGGCGCGTACGCCGACTCGGTCAGCCTGATGCAGGTCAGCCGGCGGGTCGGTGACGTCGCCGGTGTCGACAAGGCGCTCGTCGCCATGGGGACCGAGCTCAACCTCGACCTGCTCGCCGGCATGGGCTTCGCCGCCGCCGACGCCGGCCCCAACGACCTCGTGGTCGCCATCCGCGCCGACGGTGACGAGGTGGTGCAGGCGGCGCTGGCCGAGCTGGACGCTGCCCTGGCCGCCAGCCGCGGTTCGGGTGCGGACGCCGGTGGTTTCGGCGACGGGCCACCGCCGCGGACGGTGCGGGACGCCGCGAGCCGGTTCGCCGACGCCGACCTCGCCCTGATCTCCGTGCCGGGCGAGCACGCGTACGTCGAAGCCCTCGACGCGCTGCGCGCCGGCCTACACGTGATGGTCTTCAGCGACAACGTGTCCCTCGACGCCGAGGTGGCGCTCAAGACCGAAGCTGACGCGCGCGGCCTGCTGGTGATGGGGCCGGATGCGGGGACCGCCATCGTGTCCGGGGTCGGCCTCGGGTTCGCGAACGTGGTCCAGCCCGGTCCGGTCGGGGTCGTCGCGGCGTCCGGCACGGGGGCGCAACAGCTGACCTGCCTCCTCGACGACGCCGGGATCGGGGTGTCGCACGTGCTCGGGGTCGGAGGCCGCGACCTCGGTGCGGCGGTCGCGGGGAGGGCGACGTTGCAGGCGCTCCGGGCGCTCGACGCCGACCCCGCCACCGAGGTCATCGTCGTCTTGTCCAAGCCGCCGGACGTGTCGGTGGGCCGGCGGATCCGCGAGGTCGCGGCGTCGCTGACCACGCCCGTGGTCTTCGCGCTGCTCGGGCCCGGACAGCCCGACCTGACCGACGCGGCCCGCACCGTGGCCGAGCGGCTCGACCGGCCGTTCGAGGGACCGCGGTACGTGCCGGCCACCTCGCCGCGCGAGGGGAACTACACCGAGCTGCGCGGCCTGTTCGCCGGCGGGACGCTGTGCCAGGAGGCGACGCTCCTGGCCGCGGGAGCGCTCGACGGTCCCGTCGCGTCCAACGTGTCGCTGCCGGGTGTCGGGACGCTGCTCCAGGGGCTCGACACCTCGGGGCACGTGCTCGTCGACCTCGGCGAGGACGAGTTCACCCGCGGGCGGCCGCACCCGATGATCGACCAGTCGCTGCGCATCGACCGGATCGCCGCCGAAGCCCGACGCGAGGGGGGACGGGTGCTGCTGCTCGACGTCGTCCTCGGCCACGGGGCGCACCCGGACCCGGCCGCCGAGCTCGCCCCCGCCATCGAGGACGCCATCGCCACCGGCGCGGGGGACCTCGCCGTCGTGGTGTCGCTGTGCGGCAGCGCCGGCGACCCGCAGGACCGCGACCGCCAGGCCGCGGCGCTGGTCCGCGCCGGCGCGTCCGTGCACCGCTCCAACGCCGCCGCGGCCCGCGCGGCCATCGAGCTGATCGGAGCCCGATCGTGACCGACCCCCAGGACCTCCCGGACGACGCGGCTTCCCGGCCGGACGACG
>CAYSTY010000423.1:0-2453 GCA_964433685.1 uncultured Actinomycetota bacterium
CAACTGGCAGTTCTCGAACGTCACGTCCCGGATGATGTCCTCGTTCACGGTCAGATCCGTGATCCGCACGACCATGTTCCGGTAGCTCTTATCACCCGGGTGCACGCTCGTCTCCCTCTCGTCCGAGGGCGATCGTAGGGGTCACCACTCGAGGGCGCGGACCAGGAAGCTCGCCATCTGGGCGCGGGTGACCTCACCGTTCGGGCAGTAGCGCGGGCCACCGCAGCCGAGGGTGATCTTCTCGCGGCGCATCGCGTCGATCGCCTTCGCGTGCGTCGTCCCCGCTCCCACGTCGACGAACGGCGGCGACGCCGAGCCCGGTGCCAGCTCGAGCGCCCGCATCAGGAACGTCGCCATCTGATCCCGGCTCACCGGGTCGCCCGGGCAGTAGCGCGGGCCGCCACAGCCGAGGGTGATCGCCTCGCGGCGCATCGCGTCGATCGCCCGCGCGTGCGTCGAACCGGCCTTCACGTCCGTGAACGGCGGCGACGCGGACCCCGGCGCCAGCTCGAGCGCCCGCGTCAGGAACGTCGCCATCTGATCGCGGCTGACCGGCTCGTCCGGGCAGAAGTTGCGCCCGCCCGCGCACCCGAGGGTGACCTCCCGTGACGCCAGGATGGCGATCGTCGCCGCGTGCGGGTGACCCGGACCGACGTCGCCGAAGCTCGGCCCGCCGGCGGGCGGCTTCGGTCCGGGCTTCGGCGGCTTCGGACCCGGCTTCGGGGGCGGCGTGGTGCTCCCGTCGGTGATCGTCCAGTTCCTCGTGGCGCTGCCGAGGTTGCCCGCCAGGTCCCGAGCCCGCAGCTCGAAGGTGCGCGCGCCGGGCTGCAGACCGGAGATGCCGACCCCCCCGACCCCCGGCGGCGCCGTCTGCCAGGTGCCCCCGTCCAGACGGAACTCCCAGCCCGCGATGGGTTCGTCGGCCGCGAAGGTCAGGTCCGCTGCGCGCGACGACGTGGTCGCGCCCTGCGCCGGCGTGCCCCCGATCGTCACCTTCGGTGCGGTCGCGTCGACCGTCCACCGGCGGGTCACCGGCGTCGAGGTCGCCCCGTCGCGGGTCGCGCGGACCGCGAAGGTGTGCTCGCCATCGCCGAGGCCCGCCAGCTCACGCGGCGAGGAGCACGCCGCGTACGCCGCGCCGTCGAGGGAGCACGTGAAGGTCGACCCCGCGGCAGGGACCGCGGCGAAGACGAACCTCGCCGTCCTCTGGGTGGTGACGCTCGCCGGCCCGCTGGTGATGCTCACCGTCGGGGCCGTCCCCGGTGGAGGTGCGACGCCGTCGGCGCTGACCGCCAGCGTGTACCGGCCGAGGCTGCCGTAGTCGCTGTAGCCGTCGACGGCGGGGTTGCCGGCACCGACCCCGCGTACCCGGGCGTGGTAGGTGCCCGCCGGCAGGGTCCGCGTGATCGTCGCGTCCAGGCCCGTGACGGGCGTGCCGGGCGGGAAGCCGAGCCTCCCGAAGTGCGGCCACGCCGAGGGCGGGTTCGCGGTCGCGACGACGCTCGTGCCGTCCGCGGCCACGAGCGTCAGCTCGATGTCGAGGTTCGGTCCGGTCGCGGCGGGCGCGGCGGTCAGGACCGTCTCACCGGTGGTGGTGAACCGGAACCAGTCGGTGTCGTCGCGGTGCTCGATCACGCCCGCGGTGGTGCTCGGCACCGTGACGGCCGTGGCGGTGGCTGCCTCGCCACCGTGGTCGTCGGCCATCAACGGGGCGCCGTGGGACGCGATGACCTCGACGTCCTTCTGGCTCGGCAGCGTGGCACCCTTGTAGTCACCGTTCGACCAGGTCGACAGCGGGTACGGGCCGCTGCCCATCAGCGGTGACCACATGCCCTGCCCGAAGGCGTACTGGCTCGAGGCGTCACCGTGGTGACCGAGGTTCAGCGTGTGGCCCACCTCGTGGGAGATCGTGTCGGCCACGACCTGCGCCACCCCCTCCTGGCCGTGCATGTTGGCCGTGAAGATCAGCGCCGCCTGCGTCGCCAGGTGGTTCGAGGTGCGGGCGAAGACGTTCACGAACGCCATCCCGCTGCACCCGACACAGACGTGCGCGGTGGGGTCGTAGCGGGTGACCACGGCTCGGATCCCGAACGCGTCGTCGTCCGGGCCGCTGCGGGTGAGGGCGGCCGCCCCCGGGTCCTCGGTCGTGACGTTCACGTCGAAGGGCGCGAAGTCCTCGGCGACGTGCTGCCAGATGTCCTGGATGACGGTCCGCTCGGCGTCGGAGAACGCCGACGAGCCGTCCAGCGAGTAGCTCGACAGCGCCGTGCCGTCCGGCATCCCGTCGGCGTTCCACGCGGTGCCGGTCAGGGTGTGGCCGTCGAGGTCGAGGTAGATGGTCCGCTCCGAGCCCGGACGGCTGTGCAGCTTGAAGGTGTCGGCGAGCGGGAACGGCGGCGCGGCCGCGTGCCTGCGGGCCGACGCGTCGCCGGGGGCGTCGGCGGATGCGTCGG
>CAYSTY010000424.1:0-2452 GCA_964433685.1 uncultured Actinomycetota bacterium
GCATCGCCGCCGCGTCGGTGGAGGAGCTCAGCGCCATCCAGGGCATCGGCGCCGGACTCGCGCGCACCATCAAGGACGCGCTGCGCTAGCGACCCGGGTCACCGGCCGTCACCGCACGACGCGCGCCGGCACGGGCGGCCCGCTCGAGGGGGTGGTCGCGGTAGCCGTACCGGGCCGCCAACCAGACGTACGTCGGCAGCAGCAGGGGCCCGAGCCGTTCGGTCTGCCGGACGTGGACCGCTTCGTGCGCGAGGAGCACCTCCGGGGTCCTGGCGTGCCGTGACAGCACGACCTGACCGATGGTGTTGGCGTCGGCACCCACCAGCTTCAGCGCGACGGCCGAGGGCCCACGGATCGCGTCGACCACGAGGCAGCCGTGGGTCGGGTCCCACCGCGGTGTCCGTCCGGCGACCGCCGCCAGCGCGAGGCCCACCAGCGTCATCGGTCCGGCCCAACAGGCGGCTGCGACCCGCCCGAGGCGGGAGGTCGGACGCGGAGGGATCCACGCCGCGACGATGCGTCCGACGGGACCCACCCTGCCGGTGGGCGGCAGATCGGCGGCCGCCGTCGCCCGCACGAGCTCGCCCCGACGGGCGCGGTCCGACTCGACCCGTTGACGCACGACCCCGACGAGGCCGGCGAGCGCGGTGAGGGTGCCGGCCGCCAGCGCCAGCCGGCGGCCGGTGGTCACGCCCGGATCCACACGCGCGCCTGACCGAGGTCGCCGAGGTCCACCGCGGTGGCGTCCGACGTCGGCGCCCGCGACACATCGGTGGCGAGCACCTCCCGGGCGAGGAACCGGTACCACCCGCCTGCCTCGAGGTCGGCGTCGAGCTCCTCGGGGACGACCGCGACACCGAGTTCGATCCTGGCGTCGAGTTCGAGCCCCGCCGCCTTGCGCTGGTCGTTGACGGCGCGCACCAGTTCCCGGGCGGCACCTTCCACGAGCAGCTCGCGGTCGAGGGCCGTGTCGAGCGCGAAGGAGGTGCTGCCGTCCTTGGCCACCGCCCACCCGGTCCGGGGCGTCTCGACGATCTCCACCATCTCGGCGGTGACGGTCTCGGCCGCACCGTCGACCTCGACCGTGGCGCTGCCGTCGTCGACGAGCGCGGTCGCCACCGCGTCGGCCGCCTCGGCGTCGAGCGCCTGGAGGGCGCCGGCGACCTGGGGCGCGCGCTTCTGGAACGCGGGCCCGAGCGCGCGGAAGTTGGGCTTGACCGAGCGTTCGACCAGGTCCCCGGTGCCGTCGGACAGTTCGATCGCCTTGATGTTCAGCTCGTCGGCGACCTCGTCGAGCAGCTGGGCGAGGCCGGCGCGTTCGGCCGGCGGCACGGTGACGAGCGCGCGTGCCAGCGGCTGACGCACCTTGACCGCGCTGTCGGTGCGTGCCTGGCGGCCGAGCTCGACGACCCGTCGGGTCGTGGCCATCGCGGCACGCAGCTCGTCGTCGCGCCAGGCGGGGTCGGCGACGGGGAAGTCGCTGAGGTGCACCGACACCGGCGCCCGGTCGTCCTGGGAGACGACCAGGTCCTGCCACAACCGTTCGGCGATGAACGGGGTGAACGGGGCCAGCAGCTGGGCGACGGTGACGAGGCTGGTGTGCAGCGTGGCGTACGCCGCGAGCTTGTCCGCCGGGTCCTCGTCGACCGCCTTCCAGAACCGGCGGCGTCCCCGCCGCACGTACCAGTTCGACAGGTCGTCGACGAACCGTTCCAGGCGCCGGGTCGAGGTGGTGACGTCGAACCGCTCCAGGCAGCTGTCGACGGTGTCGACGAGGTCGGCCAGCTCGGCCAGGATCCAGCGGTCGGACGCGGTGCGTTCGGCGACGGGCGGGACCGGGGGCCCGTCACCCGCGCCACCGGTCGAGCCGAGACCGAGGTCGATGCCGTCGAGCCGGGCGTAGGTGGTCAGGAACACGTGCGTGTTCCAGAGGGTGAGCAGGAAGCGCCGGACGATGTCCTCGAGCAGCTGGTGGCCGACGCGACGCGACAACCACGGGCTGCCCTCGGCCAACATCAGCCAGCGCAGGGCGTCGGCACCGTGCCGCTCGATCAGGTCGTGCGGGTCGAGGACGTTGCCCGCGGACTTGGACATCTTGCGCCCGTCCTCGTCCACGATGTGGCCGAGGCAGACGCACGCCCGGTAGGAGCTGTCGCCGAACAGCAGGGTCGACTCGGCGAGCAGCGTGTAGAACCACCCGCGGGTCTGGTCGATGGCCTCGCAGATGTAGTCGGCGGGGTAGTGCTTCTGGAACTCCTCCACGCCCTGGTGCGGGTAGCCCCACTGGGCGTACGGCATCGCGCCCGAGTCGAACCACGCGTCGGCGACGTCGGGTACCCGGGAGGCGCGCGTGCCGCAGCGCTCGCACGGAACCGTCACCTCGTCGACGTACGGGCGGTGGGGGTCGAGCTCGCTGTGGTCCTGACCCGTGAGTTCCGACAGGTGCGCACGC
>CAYSTY010000425.1:0-1287 GCA_964433685.1 uncultured Actinomycetota bacterium
TCAGGGCCCGGAACCGACGGCCGAGCTGGACGCCCCAGTCCATGTAGTTGGTGACGTCCTCGTCGTCGGTGGTCAGGTACTCGGGCACCAGCGAGAACGCACGGTGCAAGGTGGCCACGTCACGGACGTAGAGCGTGGAGCAGTCGATCGGCGTGAACAGCCACTTGTGCGGGTTGGTCACGAACGAGTCGGCACGGTCGACCCCGTCGAGGACGAAGCGCAGCTCCTCGCAGATGGCGGCGGTACCGCCGTACGCGCCGTCGACGTGCAGCCACAGCGGGTGACCGAGCTCCTCGACGACGGCGTCGCGGAGGTCCGCGATGGCGGCCACCGGGTCGATCGAGGTCGTCGAGGTCGTGCCGGTGGTGGCCACGATGGCGATGGGCCGGTACCCGAGCCGCACGTCCTCGTCGATCGCCTCGCGGAGGGCGCCGACGTCGAGTCGGCGTGCCTCGTCGACGTCGATCAGGCGGACCCCGTCGCGTCCGAGCCCGAGCGTGATCGCTGCCTTCTCCACCGACGAGTGCGCCTCGGTGGAGGTGTAGATGCGCAGCTGCGGCAGGTCGGGTCGACCGGTCATGCCGCGTTGACGGACGTCGAGGTCGGCGCGCTCGCGCGCCGCGGCGAGCGCCACCAGCGTGGACACCGACGCGGTGTCGGTGATGACCCCGCGCCACCCGTCGTCGAGCCCGAGCAGCTGGCGGAGCCAGTCGAGCGTGACCTCCTCGACCTCCGTCGCCGCGGGCGAGGTGCGCCACAGCATCCCGTTGACGTTCAGCGCGGCGGAGACGGCTTCCGCCAGGATCCCCGGTCCGGAGCCGGTTATCGCGAAGTAGGCGTGGAACGCGGGGTGGTTCCAGTGGGTGATCCCGGGCATCACGACCTCGTCGAGGTCGCGGAGGGTCGCGTCGAACGGTTCGGGGGCGTCCGGCGGTGACGGCGGGAGGGCGGCACGGATCTCGCCCGGCGTGACCGTCGACAGCACGGGACGCTCGCCGACACCCTCGAGGTAGTCGGCGATCCAGTCGATGACCGCGTGGCCGTGCGCGCGGAAGCTGTCCGGGTCCATGTCCCCGGTCCCGAGCTGCCCTGGGTCGAGCTGCCCCGGGTCGGCGTCGCCGGCGTGCGGACGCTGCGGCGGGCCGTCGCCGTCGGCGGCGTCGGCGGCGTTCACGCCCCGCCTCCGATCGGCTGCGTCTCGCCGCCGTCGACCGCGCCGTCCACCGCACCCCCGTCACCCGTGCCGCCATCGCCGCCGCCGGTCCCGCCACCGCCGCCGGTCCCGCC
>CAYSTY010000425.1:1387-2450 GCA_964433685.1 uncultured Actinomycetota bacterium
CCGCCGGTCCCGCCGCCACCGCCGGTCCCGCCGCCACCGGTGTCGCCGTCGCCGCCGCCGACCCCGCCGCCACCGGTGTCGCCGCCGTCGGTCGGTGCGCCGGTGTCACCATCGCCGCCACCGACGGGGGGGTCGGCGGGGTCGGTCGGGGTCGGGTCGTCCGTGGTGCCCCCGGGAGCCGGTACGGACGGCGTCGGCGTGGTCGGTGCGCCACCGCCCGGGTCGCTCGGCGGGGTGACGGGCTCGACGGGACCGTCCGTCGGCGGCGCCACCTCCCCACCGCCGCCGAGGTCGGGGAACTCGAAGTCCGGGAGCTCCTCGGCCTCCGGTTCCTCCTCCGTCTCGTCCTCGAGCGGCTGGGCGCGCACCGACACCGGCGGTTCGTCGTCGGGTGCGGCGGGGATGCCGAGCACGATCGTCGGTACGCCCACCCCGAGGGCGATGGCACCGACGACCATCACGGCCGCGCGCAGCACCGGGCGCGGCTGGTGCGGACGGACGTGTCGACCGTCCGGCCACAGCGGCGCGAGCGCACGCCAGATGTGGTCGATCTCGGTGTCCAGGACGGGGGCGTGCTCGGCCGGCGCGTCCCGCCCGGCGAGCGCGAACAACCACGCCTCGACGGGTGCGCTCCCGTCGTGTTCGGACACCTGACGCATCGCCCGGACGAACACGTCGACCACGCGATCGTGCGGGTCGGGGTCGTCGGCGAAGACGGCGAGGAGCCCCGGAGCGTGCCGGTGGACGAGGACCGCGAACGCCGGCGCCCAGCCGGCCTGCGCGAGCTCGAGCAGGTCGCCGTCCTCGCGTTCCTCGTACCGCATCGTTCCCTCGTCCGGTGCACGACGGCGCGCGCCCGGGAGGACGCGGGCGGAGGCTACCTCCCTCCGGTCCCACCTCCCGTCCGGCGACACGGATACGATGCTGTATCCGGATACGCTCCCGTCTCCCGTCTCCCGCTCCGTCTCCCCGCTCCCCTCGCCGGTCACGCTCGTTCGCGCCGGCCGACCGCCCTCGGAGGTGCCCGTGCGCCCGCATCCGCGCCCGCGTGTCCTGCCCGTCC
>CAYSTY010000426.1:0-2442 GCA_964433685.1 uncultured Actinomycetota bacterium
CGGACGCCGGCGTCTTCGGTGAGCTCGGTGGAGCCAGCGTCCACGTGGTCACGACGGAGGACGAGCTCGACACCACCGTGGCAGCGTTGCCCACGACGGTGCGTGACGGGCTCGACCTGCGGCTGTCCGAGGGACCGCTGCACGCGATCGGCACCGTCACCTGGCCCGTGGCGAGCAACCGTGCCGTCCTCGGCTACGACGTGCTGCAGAACGAGCGCGCGGCACCCGCGGCCCGGGCGGCGATCGGCGCCGGGAGCATCCGGGCGAGCCCTCCGGTGCAGGTCATCCAGGAGACCGAGGCGCAGCACGCGACGATCGTGTACATCCCCGTCGCGGCCGGAGGTGGCACGCAGGTCCGGGCCGGCGAGGCGGCCGCGGGGCTGATCTCGTTGGTGTTCCGGGCCGAGGAGCTGATCGAGGACACCCTGGCGCGGCTGCCGTCCGACAGCACGGTGCGGTGGGTCGACCGGTCACCCGAGCTCGACACCACCACCGCACAGCTCGCGTCCCTGGGGACCGGCGGTGAGGCGCGTGCGGCCGAGGTCTTCGAGGAGTTCGGTCGCTCGTTCCGCATCGAGGTCGAGCTGCCCCGGAGCGCCTTGAGCGCGGCCGAGCGGCGCGTGCCGGTGCTGACCGGCGCGCTCGGCGGGGTCCTCGTGCTCAGCTCCGTCGCCCTGGTGGCGGCGTGGGCGCGGACGACCCGTCGGGCCGAGTCGATCGCGGTGCAGCGCACCGCGGACCTCGCCGCCGCGACGGCGGACCTCGAGGCGGTGAACCAGGAGCTGCGCGAGTCCGACCGTCTCAAGGACCGCATGCTCGGCACCGTCTCGCACGACCTGCGCTCGCCCCTCACCGTCGTCCGGGGCGCCGCACAGCTGCTGCTCGACCGTCCGCAGCTGCCCGCCGACCAGCAGCGCGACCTGCTGCGTCGGATGTTGCGACAGACCTCGCGGCTGCGGGGCCTGATCGACGAGTTGCTGGTGTCCGCCCAGGTCCGCGCGGGTGCGCTGCGTGCCGACCCACGACCGGTCGACCTGCGGCGGCTCGTCGCGACCATCACCGACGACCTCGCGGTCGGCGACCTCGTCGACGGGGGGCCGGTGCCGGACGTGTCGGCCGACCCCGTCCACGTCGAACGCATCCTGCACAACCTGCTGATGAACGCGGTCAACCACGGGCGGCCGCCGGTGGAGGTCGAGCTGCGGTCGGTCGGTGACACGTGGGTCGAGGTCGAGGTCCGTGACCACGGGGACGGCGTGCCGCCCGAGCTGCGTGAGGCGGTGTTCGGCGACTTCGCACGGGCCGTCGACGCCGGGCCGGGCTACGGGCTGGGGTTGGCGATCGCCACCGAGCTCACGCGCGCCAACGGTGGCACCCTCACCTACCGGCCGGGCGCCGCCCCTGGCGCCTGTTTCGTGCTCACCCTCCCGGTCGCCGGCCCCGGTGACCGCTGACGCCGACCACGAAGGTCGCTGTGAACGACGTTGCCGTGCCTCTCGGCGTGGACGCGGTCGACGCGGGGCTGCTGCTGCTCCGGGTCCTGGTCGGTGTCGCGTTCTCCCTGCACGGCTTCCAGAAGCTGTTCGGCTGGTTCGGTGGCGGCGGGCTCGACGGCACCGCCGGTTGGTTCCGTTCGCTCGGGTTCGGCTCCGGTCGGCTCGCGGCGGTGGTCGCGGGGGCGTCCGAGGTCGGCGGTGGCGTCGGCCTCGCGCTCGGCCTCCTGACGCCGGTCGCATCCGCTGCGGTGATCGGGACGATGACGGTCGCCGCCCTGGTCAACAACGCCGAGAACGGCTTCTGGTCGGTCCGGAAGGGCTGGGAGCTGAACGGCTACCTCATCGTCGTCGCGTGGGCGCTGGCGACGACGGGGCCCGGCGCGTACTCCCTGGACACCGTCCTCGGCCTGGAGCTCACGGGTGTCCTGCCCGGTGTGCTCGCGCTCGTCGCGGGCGCCGGGGGCGGGTGGCTCCGCTGGGCGACCCGGACGCGGGCGACCGACTGATCCGACTGGCTCAGCTGGGTCGCCGGTTCCATGCGCAGCCACGCGACCGGTGCGTCGCCCCTGGCGCGGCCCGCGGCGGCGTGCACCGCCGCGTCACCGCGCCCCGGTCGCACCCGCGGCAGCAACAGCTCGGCGAGCGGACCGCCGGCGAGCACGTCCTCGACGGCGGTCATCAGCAGGTGGGTGTACAGGGGCGAGCCCATGACCTGGCAGACCCGCGCCTGACCGATCAACTGCCACGCGACGAGCCGCTCACCGGCCCCGACGGGCCGGCCCTCACGCGCGAGACGTCCGTGATCAGATGTCGTAGTACAGCTCGAACTCGTGCGGGTGCGGTCGCAGCGCGATCGCGGCCACCTCGCTGTCCATCTTGTACTCGATCCACGTCTCGATGAGGTCCTCGGTGAAGACCCCGCCCTCGAGCAGGAACTCGTGGTCGT
>CAYSTY010000427.1:0-2434 GCA_964433685.1 uncultured Actinomycetota bacterium
TGTTCGCCGTGCTGATGGACGCGGTCCGGCACTGCTCGCTCGGTCAGATCACCGACGCGCTGTTCGAGGTCGGTGGGCAGTACCGACGCAACGTCTGAGGCGCACCGCTCGGGTCGGTACCGCCGGACGGACCGGGCACGACGTCCCTGCCCGGTCGGACGCGCCGCGCCCGCCCGGCGGTGCCTCGCGACACCTACGGTCGGACTCCGAGGACCGAGAGGTGACCGTGAAGAACATCGCAGGGATCGTCGGAACGCTGGTCGTGCTGGCCATCGTCCTGGCGATCGCGAGCTTCCTGCTGGACGCCCTCCGGTGGTTGCTGATCATCGCGGCGGTGGTGCTCGTGGCCGCCGCCGTCGTCGGCGCGATCGGCAAGCGCACCCGGGGGACCAGCGGCCCCCGGTGACCCGGATGGAGGAGCGCACGTGACCACCGACGAGTCCATCGTCTCGCGCATCGAGCGGCTGCTCGAGGAGGAGCAGCAGCTCCGCGACGCGGGGCCCGACACCGCGGGGACCGACCAGGGTCGGATCGACGCCATCGAGGTCGAACTCGACCGCTGCTGGGACCTGCTCCGTCAGCGTCGTGCCGCACGCGAGGCCGACGCCGACCCGGACGAGGCGCGGCTGCGTGATGCCGAGACGGTCGAGACCTACGACCAGTGAGCGCCGCCGTGCCAGCGCCGGAGCTCGCCGAGGTCGCACGGATCTGGTGGGACGTCGACCACGACCCGGTCGTGACCTGGGACGTGACGGGCCGCAGCTTCTGCCTCGCCGACCCGCAGGACCACGACGCGCGGCTGCACCTGGTGACCTTCGCCGACCCGGTGGCCGATCCGGCGCGGATCGCCGGCGTGCTGGCCGAGGCGTTCGCCGCGTGCGACTTCCCGCCCACGGGCGACGGCGTCGGACCCGACCGCGCGGCCCTGACGCTGCGTCGGCACGGGATCACCGCGCCGCTCGCGTGAACGCCGTGCCCCTTGTGTTCGACCGGGAACCCTGTACGTTGGCTGGTGTACGGGGGTCCAGACCAGCGCTCCGACGTCTTCCACGACGGCGCTGGCCCGGTAGGGCGGGTGCCACCTCGGAGCCCTGTTGCCCACCGGAACCTCACCCGACGCCGGGACCTGCGTGATGTGTTCGGCCGCATCGCCGGACGGACCCTGCTGTTCGCCGGCGTGTCTGCGTGACGCCAGCCGCGAACGGGACCGCAACCTCCGTCGGCTGCGGGCCCTGCCGCCGACCACGGAGGCGGACGCCCTCCGTTCCGAGCTCAGCCGCCGCAACGGCGTGCTCACCGGCGCGTTGATGAGCAGCATCCACTCGCTGCGCCCGGTCGTGTCGCTCGACGACGAGACCGCCCGCGCGTGACCCCAGGTACCGAGAACCGACGAACGAGGACCACGTGACGCTCCGCACCGTCATCACCGACGCGAACGTCCACCTCGCGACCGATGCCGACACCCTCGCGCGGTGCATCGACGCCTTCCTCGCCTGCGCGGCCGCCTGCACCGCCTGTTCGGCGGCGTGCCTCGCCGAGGACGGTGTCGCCGACCTGCGCGACTGCATCGCCACCGACGACGTCTGCGCCGAGGTCTGCACCGCCACCGCGCGGGTCGCCGCTCGTCTGACCGAGGGCGACTGGGAGGTCCTGCGAGCGCAGCTCGAGGCCTGCCGGGTGGCCTGCGCCGCGTGCGCGGCCGAGTGCCGCCGGCACGCGGAGATGCACGAGCACTGCGCCGCGTGCGCGACCGCGTGCGAACGTGCGGAGGACGCGGCGAAGACGTTGCTCGCCGCCATCCCGAACTGACGGCGTCGCTCCGCCGCTAGCCTCGCCCGCCGCGAGGAGGCGAGCCGGTGCGGGTGCTGATCGTCGAGGACGACCCGGCGGTCGGCGCGTCGCTGGTCGACGGGCTGAGCCTCAACGGGTTCACCCCGACGTGGGTGACGACCGGCGCCGAGGCCCTGGACGCCGCGGCCGACGCGGACCTGGTCCTGCTCGACCTCGGCCTGCCGGACCTCGACGGGCTGGAGGTCTGCCGCCGGCTGCGGGCCGGCTCGGACGTCCCGATCGTCGTGCTCTCGGCACGCACCGAGGAGGTGGACCGGATCCTGTCGCTGGAGCGCGGTGCCGACGACCACCTGGTCAAGCCGGTGTCCCTACGTGAGCTGGTGGCCCGGCTACGCGCCATCGAACGACGGATCGCCCGCCTCACCGGATCCCTCCCGACCACGCCCGGTGGTGACGGGGGCGAGGCGCGGCTCGGCCGGTTGCGGCTCGACCGGCGCACACGTGAGGTCACCGTCGCCGGCCGCGCCGTCGACCTGACCCCGAAGGAGCACGACCTGCTCGCGGCGCTGCTGGCCGACCCCGGTGCCGTGCGCACCCGCGAGGAGCTGATGGACGAGGTGTGGGACGAGCACTGGTTCGGCTC
>CAYSTY010000428.1:0-2432 GCA_964433685.1 uncultured Actinomycetota bacterium
TCCGCCTCAAGGACGTCGAGGACGCCCAGTCCGAGGTCGTGCGCACCGTCCACGAGCTCGAGAAGGAGGGCGTCATCCAGCTCGCCCGGGGCCAGGAGGAGTTCGTTGCCTGAGGTCATGCGCAGCGCCGTCGTCGGTGGCTCCACCCTCGTGGCCCCCGCCCCGGTGTGGGACCCGATCACCGCGGCAGCGATGGCGTCCGAACGCGACGCGGCCCACGCGGAGGGGTTCGCCAGCGGGCTCGCCCAGGGTCGCGCCGAGGCAGCCGCCGCCATCGACCGTGTGAGCGCCGCGCTGTCGGCCGCGCTCGACGGACTGCACGCCGAGGTCGCCGCGCAGCGTGAGCTCGCGACCGTCACCGACCTGACCCTCGTGCGGGCCGTCGTCGACGCGGTCCTCGGTGACGCGCCACCCGCGTCCGCCCTCGCGGTCCTCGACCACGTGCGGGAGGCGGCCGCCATGCTCGACGACGCCGCCCTGGAGGTGCGCCTCAGCCCTGCCGACCACGACGTCGTCGCCGGCGCCGAGCTCGACCCGCGCCTCACGCTGGTCGCCGACCCGACCGTCGCCGCGGGCGAAGCGACCGTCGCCGGGACCTGGGGCCGTGCGGACCTGCGCCGCGACGCGCTCCGCGAGGCCGCGATCGCGCACCTGACCGCGACCGACGAGGTGCCGGCGTGACCAGCCTCCTGCGCGGGACCGTCTCCGGCGGTGTGCGACGTGTCGTCGGCACCGAGGTCGAGTGTGCCGGCCTCCGGCTGGCCGTCGGCGACGCCGTCGACGTGCTCGCCCGCGACGGTGCCCGGCCCGCCGAGGTCATCGCCGTCCAGGACGGTGCCGCGTCGGCGCTCGTGCTCGGTACCACGACCGGCATCGCCCGCGGCGATCGCGTCCGCCCCCGTAGCGGCCCCCTGACCTCACCGGTCGGTCCGGCGCTGCTCGGTCGGGTCATCGACGCGCTCGGCCGTCCCCTCGACGGCAAGGGTCCGATCGTGGCCCCCTCGGTCGCCATCGACGCCCCCGCCCCGCCGGCGCTCGCACGCAAGCGCATCGACGCGCCGCTGACCACCGGGGTGCGGCTGCTCGACACCCTGTGCACCGTCGGTCGCGGTCAGCGCCTCGGCCTGTTCGCCGGCTCCGGTGTCGGCAAGTCCACCCTGCTGTCGATGATGGTGCGCGGCACCGACGCCGACATCTCCGTGATCGCGCTCGTCGGCGAGCGTGGCCGTGAGGTCCGCGAGTTCGTCGAGGACGTCCTCGGCGAGGAGGGCCTGGCCCGCTCGGTCGTCGTCGTCGCCACCTCCGACGAGCCGGCGCTGATGCGCCTGCGTGCCGCGACCTACGCCACCCGCGTCGCCGAGGGCTTCGCCGACGCCGGCGCCGACGTGCTGCTGACCGTCGACTCGCTGACCCGCCTGGCCACCGCGCAGCGCGAGGTGGGCCTGGCCGCCGGTGAACCGCCGACCTCCCGCGGCTACCCGCCGAGCGTGTTCGCCCTGCTGCCGCGGCTGCTCGAGCGCGCCGGCCCCCGCCTCACCGGGACCATCACCGCGTTCTACACCGTGCTCGTCGAAGGTGGCGACCACGACGAGCCCGTCGCCGACGCCGCCCGGTCGATCCTCGACGGTCACATCGTCCTGGACCGGTCGCTGACCACCATGGGCCGCTTCCCCGCGATCGACCCGCTGTCGTCGCTCAGCCGCCTGGCCACCACCGTGACCACGTCCGAGCAGATCGCCGACGCGACCACGGTCCGTCGCGCCCTGGCCGCCGCCGCACGGGTCAAGGACCTCGTCGAGGTGGGTGCCTACGCCGCCGGTGCCGACCGTGCCGCCGACGCCGCGCTCGCGCTCGAGGAGGCCACGACCGCCTTCCTCACCCAGCGCGCCGACGACCTCGCCAGCTACGACGCGTCGTGGTCCGACCTGTCGGCCCTCGCCGCGGCGCTGCGTCAGCTCGAGAACGGCGAGGTGGCAGCGTGAGCGCCCTGAAGGCCGTCCTCCGCGTCCGCTCCCTGCTCGAGAAGCGTGCCCTCGCCGAGCAGGTCGCCGCCGAGCGCGTCGCTCTCGAAGCTCGGGCCGCCGTCGCCGCTGCCCGGACCGAACGTGCCGGTCACCGTCCGACCACCGGCACCGCGTCGGCCGCGGCGATCACCGCCGGCAGGGTCGGGGCGCTCGCCCTGCACGAACGGGTCCTCGGCGCGGGCCAGCGGGCACACGTCGCCGAGCGTGAAGCGGAGCTCGCCGGCAACCGTCGCGTCGCCGCCGCCATCGGCCGCCGCAGCGTGGAACGGCTCGACGAACGCCGCAACGCGCAGGCCGCCGCGACCGCCGCCAAGCGCGTCGAACGTCAGCTCGACGACCTCGCCATCGACCGGTGGCGGCGATCGTGACCGGCATCCCCGCGGGCGGCGGCATGACCGACGTGCAGGC
>CAYSTY010000429.1:0-2423 GCA_964433685.1 uncultured Actinomycetota bacterium
GGTCGCCGTGGATGGCGATCGCCGGCGTGGCGAGGTCCTCGAGCTCACGCACGAGCCGGTCGGCCATGTGCTTGGTGCGGACGAAGACGTAGACGCCGCCGCGGTCGGGGGACTGGAGGATGCGTGCGAGCACGCGCGGCTTGTCCATCCGGTGGACCTGGAAGAAGTGCTGGGTCACGTTCGGTGCGGTCTGCACGACCTCGTGGTCGGCGCGCATGAACGTCGGGTGGTCGAGGTAGCGACGGGCGAGCTTGACGACCTCGGAGGGCATGGTCGCGGAGAACAGCATCCCGTGACGGTCGTCCGCGCAGGCCTCGATGAGGCGCTCGACGTCGGGGAGGAACCCCATGTCGAGCATCTCGTCGGCCTCGTCGAGCACCAGCTCGGTGACGCCGTCGAGCCGGAGGTTGCCCTTGTTGAGGTGGTCGAGCAGGCGTCCCGGGGTGCCGACGACGACCTCGTGCCCCTCGCGGAACGCGGCCTCCTGCTCGTCGTACCCGACCCCGCCGTAGACGGCGATGGTGCGCAGGCCCCGAGCCTGACCGATCTGCATCTCCTCGGCGACCTGGAGGCACAGCTCGCGGGTCGGCACGATCACCAGGGCTTGGGTGCCGCCGCCGGGGGTGACGCGACCGAGGAGGGCGAGCGCGAAGGCGAGCGTCTTGCCGGTGCCCGTGCGGGCCTGGCCGATGACGTCGTGGCCCTTGGTGGCGACCGGGAGCGTCAGCTCCTGGATCGGGAAGGGCGCGTGGATGCCCTTGGCGGCGAGGGCCTCGGCGAGCAGCGGGTCCACCCCGCAGTCGGTGAAGCTCTTGATCTCGCGCTCGCGGACCGGCGCGGCGGCCTGGTCGGTGGCGGCGGCCTGGTCGGTGGCGGCGGTGGTGTCGTCGAGGTGGTCGGTCCCCTCGCCATCGGTGGCGGAGGTGGTCTGGTTCGCAGGCATGTCGCTCGTTCTCGTGGGCGTACCGCTCGTCGGCGGTGGCGCGCCCGGCCGGTGGGTGTCCGCCGGCTCCACGGTGGGGAGCCGAGCCGGCTGCGGGGCGCCGCGTGTCCCCGCGCTGCGGGGCGTCGGTGCGTGCGGCTACGCGTGTGGGTGGGCAGCGAGGTGGGACGTCCCGGGCCCGGCCGCTGTCCGCAGCGGGGCTCCTCGCGGTGGTGGCCGGCGTTCCCGTTCTCTGCCGACCCGTCGACGTGGCGTCCGGCGAACCGGCCGTCACGGAGAGCGAGGGTACCGGACACCCCGCCCGGACCGCCGGGGTCCGTGACGACCCCGGTCCGGCGCTCGCCACTAGCGTCGCGGGTCGTCCCGCCGGAGGGCAGCCCGTCACCTCGCAGGCCCGCACCACGTCCACGCCGACCGATCCGTCCACGCGGGCGGCCGCGCTCGTCGCGCGCTACCTCGACGTCCTGCGCGACCACGAGCCGGTGACCTGGACCCGGCTCGGGGGGCAGGGGCGCGATGGGGAGCTGCCGGCCGTCGGTCCCGCGGACGACGACGCGCGCAGCCGGGACCTGTCGTGCCTCGACGCGCAGGTCCGTGCCGCCCGCGACGCGATCGCTCCGGAGGCCACCGGGGCGGACCGCGAAGCCCGCGACGACCTGGTCCTGCTCGCCGACGAGCTCGAGTACCGCCGGTTCCTGGTCGACGTGCGCCCCCGCTACCGACGCGATCCGCTGGCCGCGGTGGACGCGATCTCCTCCGGCATCCACGAGCTGCTCCGGCGGGTCGACCTGCCGCCCGAGGTCCAGCGGGGACGGTTGGACGCCGCCGTCGCCCGTGCCCGTGACGTCCCTCGGTTCCTCGAGCAGGCCGGCCAGGTGCTCGGCGAGGCGCCCGAACCCCACCGTGAGGTGGCCCTCGGTCGACTGCCGGGGCTGGTCGCGCTCCTGTGCGACGAGCTGCCGGCCCGCGCGGCCGCGCTCGGCGTCCCGCCGGGTCCCGCTCGGGACGCCGGGACGGTCGCCGGCGAGGCGGTCGACGCGTTCGGCGCGCTGCTCGAGGAGCTCGGACGCGAGGTGCCGGCGCCGTGGCGGCTCGGGCCCGACGACCACGCGGTGACCCTCCGCGCGGCGCTCGGGACCGTGATGCCGGCGTCGCGCATCGCCGAACGGGCGCGGGCGTGGGCCGCGGGCGTCCGCGAGGAGCTGGCCGAGCTCGCCGGCGCGTCGTGGGCCCGGCGGTTCCCCGGCGAGCCGGTGCCGCGCGACGCGGACGAACGCATCCGCCGGAGCCTGGCCGCCGTCGCCCGGGACGCGTTGCCGCGGCACGAACTGGTCCCCGAGGCACGGCGCGCGGTCACCGAAGCGCGCGCCTTCGCGGCGCGGCTCGGCGTCGGTGACCTGCCGCCCGCCGACCGGCTCACCGTCACCGAGGTACCCGGCTACCTCGCCGGCATCGCGGTCGCGTTCATCACCCAGGCGCC
>CAYSTY010000430.1:0-2418 GCA_964433685.1 uncultured Actinomycetota bacterium
ACCCGCTCGGCCAGCGCCGGGGGGCGCTTGTCCTGCGGCGGGGTGTTGACCAGGTCGCGGGTGAAGGCCACGGCGGTCGCGATCGCGGTGGCCGCGGCGGCAGCTGCCTCGACCGCCTCCGCGTCCCCGCCGACCAGGGTGAGCTGGTCGAGCGCGACGGGCGTGGGTTCGGACTTGTAGGCGGTGTAGCGGTAGCCGCCGAGGTGGAGACCCTCGACCACCGCCTCGGTCGCGAGCGTGAGGTCGCCACCGAGCGTGAGGTGCAGGTCGGTGGCCAGGGACGTCGAGCGCGAGCCGGCCTGGACGACGGCGGCTGCCGCGCGGCGCAGGTGGTCGGGCGCGGCGTCGGCCTGCGTCCCGAGGCCGGCGACCAGCACGGTCGCGGCGGGGACCGCCCCGCGGGTGGGGACGCGGGCGGTGCTGCCGGGCGACCCGTCGAACCCGACGGCGACCAGCTCCGCCGCGAGGTCGATGCCGAGCGCACCCGCGAGGGTGGTGGCGCCCTCGGTCAGGACCGGTGGCGGTGGGGTGGCACCGTCGTCCTGGTCGCTGTCCGGGGCCTCCGGGGCCGCGAAGGCGGCGACCACCAGCAGGTCGACGTCCTGCTCGGCGAGCGGGGTGGACGAGGCGGTGACGGTCGGCACGGGCGGCTCCGAGGTCGTGGTCGGCGGAGGGGACGCCCGACGACGCTAGCTCGCGCCAGCGACCTCGCGGGGTCCGCGCCCGGTCGGCGGACCGCCCTACCCTGCGTGCCATGAGCGACCAGAGCACCCCCGAACCCGCCCCCGAACCTCCCGGCGACCCCGCGGTCGAGCCGTCCCGGGTGGTCCCGATCGACCTGCGCGACTACGTCGACTTCTCGCAGGACGCGGCCCGCCGCGTCCGCACGGTCGCGACCGACCGCCTCGCCGTCGACCTGTGGTGCCTCGAGCCGAACCAGTCGACCCCCGTGCTCCGCTACCCCGACCAGGACGTCAGCTACACCGTGGTCGGCGGGCGATCGTGGTTCGTGACCGAGGACGGTGAGATCGGCCTCGACCCGATGGGGACGTTGCTGGTGCCCGCCGGGGTGGTGCACGGGATCGACAACCGTGCCGCCGACCCGCTCATCGTGATCGCCGCCACCTCGCCGCCCGGGGACGAACGCCCGGCGGCACCGGTCGCGCAGGACGCGCTCGCGGTGCGCCGCGACGTCGACCCGCGCAGCCCCCTCACACGCGCCTGGCACCGCCTCCTCGGCGTCGGACCCGACGACCCGGGACGTGGGCGCTGACGAGCCGCCAGGTTGTGGGAACGGCGGGGACCGGTCAGACTCAGCCACCATGCGCTTCGGACCTCCACGTGGCGACTCGACCAGCGTCGAGCTGACCGTCACCGCCGACCTCGCCACGGCCGTCGTGCCGGGCTCGCCCCCGGTGTGCTCCGCGCCCGCGCTGCTCGACGCCGCCGAGCAGGTCGCGCGCGACCTGCTGACCCCCCACCTCGAGGCCGGCGAGGTCGCCACCGTCGTCACCGTCGACCTGACCCTCCGGGCGCCGCTGCCGGTCGGGGTGAGCCTCGAGCTGACCGCCACCGTCGCGTCGGTGGCGTCGGGCAAGCTGGTCTGCGAGGTCCTGGCGCGCCGCGGCGGTGCCATCGTGGCGCGCGGCTCGGTCGAGCACCTGGTCGTCGACGGGCGCGACTACGCGGCACGCATCGACGAGGCCAGCCCCACCGTCACCGGCTGACCGTCAGGGCGCCTCGGGCGCCGCCCGCTCGGCGAGGCGGGCCAGGTTCGTCAGGCTGCGCGTGAAGATGCGGCGGAGGACGGGCAGGACCAGCAGCGAGGCGCCCCGCTCCCCCACGGCACCGAACGGGGGCGTGACCTCCTCCCACCAGTCGATCCGGGTGCGGTCCGGGGCGAGCGCCACCAGCTCGAACGCGCCCGTGCCGGTGATGATCCGGCCGAGGTGGGTGACCTCGAGCAGCGCCGGTTCGGACCAGGCGGTGACGCGCATCACGTCCTCGACGGTGACGCCGAGCAGGTTCGTGGGGCAGCGGAAGGTGACGCCGACGCCCTCACGCTGCGGGGTGAGGACCTCCACCGCCTTCGCGTCGAGCATCCACTCCGGCTGCCGCTCCCAGGACGTGAGCACGTCCCAGACCACCTGCTGGGAGGCCGCTGCCTCCACCGACACCTCGAGCCGCACCGTCGCCTCCTCGCCGGCCGGGGGTGACGACCGGGCGTGATCGGTTCGTAGCACGGCCCGCTCGGGGACGGCCCGGCCGGGCAGGTGCCGCCCGCCGCTAGGCTCCCGGCAGACCCGTGCCGGCCCACGCGCCCGCACCACCAACCCCAGACTCCCGCTGCGCGCGGCGCCACGACGCCCCCGGCCGGAGGGAAGGTCACCCACGTGTTCGCGGACATCGACGGCAACA
>CAYSTY010000431.1:0-2403 GCA_964433685.1 uncultured Actinomycetota bacterium
CGCCGACCGCGCCGACCGCGGCGCGATGGTCGCAGGTTGCAACCGATGCGGGGCAGCTCCGCGTCAGACAGGTAGGACACCAGGTACGCGCCGAGGTGCCGGACCCGGAGGGGAGCAGCGACGTGGACGATGCGCAGGCGTTCGCCGCGTTCTACCGCGCCAACCACGGCGCGGTGCTCGCCACCGTCCGCGCCACCCTCGGCGAGCCCCAGCTCGCCCGCGACGCGGTCGACGAGGCGTTCGTGCGGGCGGCGGAACGCTGGTCGACGATCCGCGACGCCCGCCAACCGGCCGCGTGGACCTACCGCGTCGCGGTGAACTGGGCCACCTCGTGGCGTCGCAAGTGGGCGATCCGCCCCACGCGTCCGGCGCACGAGTTGGACCGCGCGCACCTCGACGTGCTGCCCGACCCGGACCTGGTCGACCTGCTCGCGCTGCTGCCCGTCGAGCAGCGCCAGTGCCTGGTGCTGCGCTTCGCCTTCGACCTGTCGGTCCGTGAGACAGCGGACGTCCTGGGGCTCCCCGAGGGGACGGTCAAGAGCCACGTGCACCGGGCGAGGGAACACCTGCGGGCCGAGGGGCCGGGAGGAAGCGGTGGCCAGCGACGGGTCGCCACGGTGGAAGCGGACCAGGAGGCCTACGATGGACCTGCGTGACGAGCTGCGTTCCCTGACCCAGACGGCGCCGAGGACCGCACCGGACGACGGGGTGGAGGTCTACCGGCGTGGCCGCCGACGGCTGTCGAGGCGTCGGGTCGGTGCCGGCGCCGTGATGGCGGTGGTGCTGCTCGCCGGTGTGACGGTCGTCGACTGGTCGGCGGTGCTCGGCCCGAGCGGCGTCCGTATCGAGGACGGCATCGCCGGTCAGCCCGAGGGCGACCAGGTCGGCGACGAGGTGGTGCTGGACCTGCCAGACGGCTGGCGGCAGGTGCAGGTGGGGTCGGCCGTGTTCGGGGTCCCAGGCGAGCGCGAGGTGGTGGAGCTGGCCCCGACCGACGCGCTGCCGTGCTTCGCGACGGTGGACGCGCGCTACGCCTACGTCGCGCCGCACGGCTACCCCGGGGTCCAGGGAGGGTGTCCCGAACCGGAGCCGCCGTACGCGACGGTGTTCGCCTCGACGCTGTCGCAGGGCTTCGAGCAGTGGTGGTCCGGCGTCCCGTCGTCGTCCGTGCAGGTCGCCGGGTTCACCGGCGAGGTCCACGAGCTGCGTCGTGACGGTGGCGATGACGGTGAGGTGGTCGACCGCGCGTACGTCTTCCCCGGACTGGACCTCCTGCTCGAGTTCCACGGGCTGTACCTCGAGGACGGACTCGACCAGGCCGTCGTCGCGACGCTGGTGCCCCTGGCCGGGGCGGACGGTCCGACGGACGCGGCTCCGCCCGAGGTCGGCCAGACGGAGGACGTCGATCAGCAGGTGGTGATCGGCGGGGCCCAGCTGACCGTGCCGGTCGGGTTCGACGTGTGGCAGCTGCCGCCGGAGGACGGGTACCCGTGCCACGCCGGGCGCGAGACCCCCTTGCTCCACCTCGCGGCCGAGGGTGCGCCCGTGGGCGACCAGCTCGGGACCGCTGACGGCTGCTCCGAGGTGCACGAAGAGGACGTCGCCGCGGTGACCGCGGTGAGCGTGCTGGCCACGACGGCGTCGACGGTCCCGCCGATGTGGTTGCCCGGTCACGCCCAGGAGGACGCGCCGGACTGGGATGACATCGAGGTCGGCGGCGAGCCCGCCCAGGCGATCGTCGACCCAGCGACCGGGCTGTACGTGGTGCGCAGCGAGACGCTCGACCTGTACCTCGAGGTCGCCGGCCGCGACCTCGACCCGGCCCTCGTCGACGAGCTCCTCGCCGGCATCCGTCCCGTCGGCTGACCGGCGTGAGGCCTCGCGGCACCTCGCCGATCACCGAGGTGTCGCGCCAGCGACGCACGGTCGCGCCAGCGACGCACGGTCGCGTCGGCTGCGCACCGGTGCGGGCCTCCCGCGACCGTGAGACGCTCCCGCGACACGGCTCAGCTCTCCGGGGGAGGCTCCGTCGCCGCTCACCGCTCGGGCATGACGTGGTCCCGCCGGCGGGCGAGCCAGCGTTCGTAGCGGGCCGTCTGCGTCGCCGTGACGACCGAGAAGAACCACCCCACGGCCACAGCCGCGACGAGGATCACGAGCCACGGCAGCCAGTGGTCGGATCGCCCCGACCCACCGGCTGACGTCGCGCCGGTCACGGCTCAGCCCGGCGTCGCGCAGCCACGCGACGGCGTCCTCGTCCCGGACCGGTCCGTCACCGCGGACCGGCCCTCGACGCGTCCCGGTCCGCGCGGTTCGACGGGCTCCGGACCCGCCGGCTCGCGCCCCGCACCGCCGTTCGCCGCTGCCACCGATCCGCCTCCCGGGCGTCGCGCGTGTGTCGCG
>CAYSTY010000432.1:0-2397 GCA_964433685.1 uncultured Actinomycetota bacterium
AGATGGCCGAGGCCATCGCAGGCCGCGACCTCATCGGGCAGGCCAAGGGCATCCTCATGTCGCGCCAACACGTCGATGCGGACACCGCTTTCAAGATGCTGGTCCGGGCGTCGCAGCAGACCAACACCAAGCTCCGCGAGATCGCCAGAACGGTCGTGGACCGCAACACCGCGGGGTAGCCAGCAGACTGGCCGTCATCGGCGGTGGCGAGCTCACCGGACAGCATCGGGTGAGCTCGAGGTAGCCGCTGGGCGGCGTGGTGTCAGGCCGAACGCTCGCGCGAGCCGTGCGTGGAAACGGCGACGGTCATCGGGTTCGGCGATGAGGTCTTGGATCATGACCTCGTCGGCACCGCTGGCCTGGACCATCTCCTCGAGGGTGGCGCGGGACTGACGATGGGCGCCGTAGCTCGTGCGCACGCAGGGACCAGCTCGCGCTCCGATCGTGCATCGCGAGCCGAGGGGCTCACCTCCATGAGACGAAGCGCGCGTTGCACACTGGTGGCTGACAGCTGACCGGCCGAACACCAGCCGACGAACTCGCGACGTCGACATGAACCTACTGAGCATGCCGGCACGGGCCGTACGCGCGTGGTTCGCCAGACGGAGACGACCGGCGTCCCTCGTCGAGGTTGGTCGTCGGTCGGTGTCACCGGGGCGGCGGCAGGTTCCCGTCGGTGGCGAGACGGACGAGGACGCGAGGGGTCGAGGACGTAACGGCATGCCTCCCACGGCCGGAGGGGGTCGCTGGCGGCCTTCTTCCTGGAGCACGAAACCGTAGTCACGTAGCCGGGCCAGGTGTTCGGCGGCCGTGTCCTTGTTGATCCCGAGGTTGACCGCGATGCGGCGCACGTTCGTGGTCGAGACCGACCGGCCCGCGTCGTCGAGTCGGGCGTCGAGGGCGATGTCCTCGAAGATGGCCCACGCGACCAGACCGACTGCGCGCTTGACTTCGGTGAGGACGGGAAGTCCTTGGCGAACGGCTCGGGCCGACCGACGATCCGCCCATCGGATAGGACCCGGCCGATCTCCTGACCGAACGCGACCACGTCTCCAGCCCGACGAACGGGCTCCTCGGGCGCATTTTGGCGCGACGCCCTGCTGGTCACGTCCTGGTCACATCTGACCGCGCAGGTGTCGGATACGGGCCTAACTCGGTCCTCGTCATCGTGCGTCCTCCGTCGCGGACAGCATCGGACGATGGTCGGTTCTGCCACTTCGTCCAACGCAGTGGCCGTGGCTGTCAGCTGGGGAGCGGTCTGCTGCCGGCCCTGGCCCTCGAATGACCACCGCCTCGCGCACGACACGCGTCCGCCGCCCGGCGGCGGGCGCACGCTCAGTCGACGGTGGCGGTGACCACCCGTCGCAGCCCGTCGAGGTCACAGATGGTGATGGAGCCGCGACCCGTGGTGATCAGGCGCTGGCGACGGAGTATCGCCAACGCCCGGTTGGTGCTCTCCCGTGACGCACCGACCCAACTGGCCAGCTCCCGCTGATCGAGCGGGATGCGGACCGCGTCGTCCACCGTCCCGCTGTCGACGGCCTCGACCAGGCGCGCCGCGACCCGGTCGAGAGCGGGCCGGCCATCGGCCGAGGCTCGTGACCGTTCGGTCTCGCGGATCCGCCCGGCCAGGATCTCCAGCAGGCGCAGTGCGACCCGCGGGCGTGCGCCGATGTAACGCCGGAACTCGCTCACCTCGACGACGATCGATTCGACCTCGTCCAGCGCAGTGATGGTCACCTCGCGCGGCAGCGTGTCGATGGCCGCCACCTCCCCCACGAGGGACGACGGGCCGCGTACGGCGATCATGGCCTCGTTGCCGCTCGGGGTGCGGCGGGTGAGCTTGACGTGCCCCCGGAGCAGGTACCCGACCGCGCCGGGCAGCTCGCCTTCGCAGCAGAAGGTCTCCCCGGGGCGGAGGTGCCGGACGCGCCCACGCGCGCGGAGGGCTTCGACATCCGTCGTCGTCAGCACCGCTGCCTCCGTGAGTTCCCCGTCCATGGCCGTCGGGGCACCGTACGTGCGTGAGCGGACTTCTCTCGGCATCGTCGGCGCGTGGAGTGACGTTCACCACGCACGAGGGTGCGATGCATCACTCAGTGTCGCCGTGGGGTTCATCGCGCGCCGGCGGCTACGACGGCGTCACTACGGTCCGGGGTTCGGGGCGGCGAGTGCCGGCCACCAGCGGCGGGCGCCGCACGGTCCCCACTCTCGCGAGGTCGCCGCATGACGTCACCTGCCGTCGGTTCGTTCGCTCGCGTGCTCGTCGTGGGTCTGCTGGCCACGCTGCTCGTGCCGCTGCCGAGCTGGGACCGGCCGGCCGAGGCGGCGACGGCCAACCACACCATCACCCTCACCGAGGACGGCGTCGAGGGCGAGCGGATCGTGGCCCGCGAG
>CAYSTY010000433.1:0-2395 GCA_964433685.1 uncultured Actinomycetota bacterium
CCGCCACCACACGCGGTGGCGAGGAGCGCGAGCGTGGTGGCAGCCGCGACGCGGCGCAACCAGAGCGAACGATGCATGGACTTCCCTCCCGGAAGCTCGATCGCCGGCGGCCCACGTGGCGGGGCCCCGGCATGCCCGGTCCTCACGGACGTGAGGACGGTGTCCGCGGACGCTACTACGGGGGTAGGAGGAAGGGAACAACAGGTGTGCGCTCGTGCCGCGCGCCCCGTCCAGGTGTCCGCCTACGGTCGCCCTTCCGCACCCCCGATCCCCGTGACGAGGTTCCCCGTGACCGAGACCCTGCTGTTCCCCTGTTCGCACGCCGAGGACGCCCCCGAACGGGCCACCGTCCCGTTCATCGCCGCGGCGACCGCCGCCGCGGCGGGTCGCCACGCGGTCGTGGTGTGCACCGTCGAGGCGGTGACGATCGGTGTGCCGGGGACGGCCGGCCGCATCGAGGAGGAGGGCATGCCGCCGCTCGCCGACCTCGCGGCGCAGCTGGCGGCGGCCGGCGGCGAGATCTGGTTGTGCTCGGCCTGTGCGACCAAGCGCGGCATCACCGGCGACCAGGAGCTGATCCCGGGAGCCACGATCGTCGGCGCCGCCCGCATCGTCGAAGCGCTGACCGAGGGCCGCGCCATCACGCTGGCCTGACCGTGGCGGTCAGGTGGCCACGGGTGTCGGGGGCGCGGCGGCGACCGCGCCCTCGTGGCGGCGGATGACCACGATCCCGGCAACGATGAGGACCCCGCCGAACAGCTGCGACGGCCCGGGCATCTGTCCCACCAGCGCCCAGGCGATGAGCACCGCGAACAGCACCTCGGTCAGCGCCACGAACGATGCGATCCGCACCCCGAGCCGACCGATCGCGCCGATCCCGCTGAGGTAGGCCACGACCGTCGCGAGCAGCACCAGCGGGACGACCGGGACGAGCCAGCTGACCTCCACCCCCGCGAGGGTCGTGTCGGCCGCGGTGAACCGCAACGGCACGATCCCGACGAGCCCCGCCAGCGCGATGACGACGGTCCCGACGGCGGTCCCGCCCGCGGCCATCGCCAGCGGCGGGGGGCCGTCGTCGCGCTTCTCGGACAGCAGGAAGAAGCCGCACAGGCAGAGCGCGGCGGTGAGCCCCCACGCGACACCGACGGGGTCGACGCTCGCGGCGCTGGTCAGCTCGAGCACGAACACCAGCCCGACCATCGTCAACCCCGCGCCGAACAGGGTCGGGGTGGTGGGGCGCCGCCGGGTCCGCAGCGCCGTCCAACCGAGCAGCAGCACGGGCGCGAGGAACTCGAGCAGCAGGGCGACCCCGACGTCCAACGTCCGCACCGCGTTGAAGAACGACAGCTGCGCGCCGGCCACGGCGACGACCCCGAACGCGACGATCGTGCGGGTCGACGCCGTGGTCGGCCGCCAGCGTCCCCGGAGACCGATGGCGGCCGCGATCGTCAGCACCACCGCCGCGCCACCGAGACGGACGAGGACGGCGGCGCCCGCCGTCCACCCGATGTCGAGCAGCGAGCGCGCCAGCGCCCCGGACGAACCGAAGGTGGCGGCCGACAGCAGGGCCATGGCGGTGCCCGTGAGCTGCGGTGAGGTGCCGGTGGGCACCACCTCCGACCGCGTCGTCGTCTCCACCACCGCGTCCCTCCTGTACGAGCACGGGGGCAGCGCCCCACCACCGGGCCACGACCGGACCGGCACGACCGGCGTCAGGATCGGCGCGTCCGCACCGGGAGCATCCACGCGGGATCCGGGAGGGGGACGTCACGACCGAACGGGCGGTACGGTCCTGACCGTACGCGACGCCCGCGTCAGGAGTCAACATGCCCTTCGCTCATGACACCGAGGTGGCGTTGGCCACGGCCGCGGCGTTCGTGAACACCCTGCAGGGCAGCGACGACCAGCTGCCCGACGCGGCCGCGCTCGACCGCTTCCTCGACGCGGAACGGTTCAGCGGGGTGCGCGAGGGGACCCGCGCGGAACTCGAGGCGGTCAAGGCGCTCCGGCCCCGGCTGCGCGCGGCGTGGGAGGCCGCGCAGGACCCCAGCGACGTCGACGCCGTGGTCGCGGTCGTCAACGACCTGTTCACCGAGGCGTCCGCGCTGCCGCAGGTGGTCCGGCACGACGACTGGGACTGGCACCTGCACCTGACCCCGCTCGACGCGCCGCTGGCCGACCGGATCGGGACCGAGGCCGCGATGGCCATCACCGACCTGATCCGCGCCGGCGACCTCGACCGGCTCAAGCTCTGCGAGGCCGACGACTGCGACGACGTGCTCGCCGACCTGTCGCGCAACCGCTCGCGCCGGTTCTGCGACACCACCTGCGCCAACCGGGTGCACGCGGCGGCGTACCGGGCGCGTCAGCGGCCGGCGAGCCAGTCGTCGAAGGA
>CAYSTY010000434.1:0-2380 GCA_964433685.1 uncultured Actinomycetota bacterium
AGGTGGGCGCCACCCGGTCGCGCCGTACCAAGGTGGCGACGCTGGCCGCGGTCCTCCGCGCGACCGAGCCCGACCTGATCGCGGTCGTCGTGTCCTTCCTCGCCGGTGAGCCACGGCAGGACCGGCTGGAGCTCGGGCCAGCGGCGGTGTTCGCAGCAGCAGCAGCCGCGCCGGCCGACACGTCGACCCTGACCGTCACCGAGGTCGACGCCGCGTTCCAGGTCATCGCCGACACGCCGGCGGGGACGGGGTCACGGACGACCCGGATCGCGACCCTCACCGAGCTGCTCGGACGAGCCACCGACGAGGAACAGGTCTGGCTGCGCAAGCTCGCGGTGCGTGAGCTGCGCCAGGGCGCGCTCGCGGGGCTGCTGACGGCCGCGGTCGCCGCGGCGGCGGACGTGCCCGAAGCGCTGGTCCGCCGCGCCGCGATGCTGTCGGGCGACCTGCGGACCACGGCGGCGGCCGCCCTGACCGGTGGCGAGGACGCGCTGTCACGCTTCGGGTTGGAGGTGGGTCGCGCCCTCGAGCCCATGCTCGCGGCGACCGCCACATCCGTCGCCGAGGCGATCGCGGACACCGTGGCGGCCGCAGCGGACGGTGACGCTGCGGCCGACCGACGCGTCGCCGTGGAGGCCAAGCTCGACGGGGCGCGTGTGCAGGTGCACCGGGCGGGCGACCGGGTGGCCATCTTCACCCGCAACCTCAACGAGGTGACCGCGCGGATGCCCGAGGTGGTCGCAGCCGTCCGGTCGCTACCGGTGGACACGGTCGTGCTCGACGGGGAGGTCCTCGCGCTCGGACCCGACGGCAGGCCCCACCGCTTCCAGGACACCATGGCCCGGGTCGGGCGCAGTGCCGACGGGACGGCAGATGCCGCGCCCGGCGGGGCGGGTGGGGCCGTGCCGCTGAGCGTCCGGTTCTTCGACGTGCTGCACCTCGACGGCGACGACGTGCTCGACCTGCCCCTGCGGGAACGGGTGGCGATCCTCGCCCGTGCCGTCCCGCCGGAGCTGTTGATCGAACGCTCGCTCACCGACGACCCGGACGAGGCCGAGGCGTTCCTCCGGCGCACCCTCGCCGCCGGGCACGAGGGGGTGATGGTCAAGGCCCTCGGTGCGCCGTACGAGGCCGGTCGTCGCGGGGCGAGCTGGCGGAAGGTGAAGCCGGTCCACACGCTCGACCTCGTGGTCCTGGCGGCCGAGTGGGGATCGGGCCGGCGCCACCGCTGGTTGTCGAACCTCCACCTCGGTGCGCGCGCCGAGCCCGGTGACCCGGTCGACGTCGAGCTTCCGGCGACCGACGGCAGCGACCCGATCGGGTTCACGATGCTCGGCAAGACCTTCAAGGGTCTGACCGACGCCACCCTCACGTGGCAGACCGAGGCGCTGCTCGCCCGCGAGGTGCGTCGGGACCGGCACGTGGTGCACGTCCGTCCCGAACTGGTCGTGGAGATCGCGCTCGACGGGTTCGTCCGCTCCACGAGGTACGCGGGTGGCATCGCGCTGCGCTTCGCGCGCGTGCGCGGCTACCGCGACGACAAGGGGCCGGCGGACGCCGACACGCTCGCGACCGCGCGTGCCATCTTCGACGGTGAGCGCCCACCGACCGGGTAGCCGCCGACCAGGACCACCCCTCTAGTTCCGTCGACAACGGTCGATGGATGAGGAGGAGACGGCCCCCGGACGGCCGACCGCATCCTGCGCGTCCGTCCGACCGGGTGAGGAGCCCACCGCGTGTACGCCAACAGCACGGCCCCGCCGCACGCTGAGCAGCCACCTGCACCGCAGCAGCGGCGCCGGATCGGCGACCTGCTCGTCGACGCGGGCGTGCTGGACACCGATGCCGTGCAGCAGGTGCTCAGCAACAAGCTGCCGGGGGAACGCTTCGGTGAGGTCCTGCTGCGCATCGGGCTGGCCACCGAGGAACAGATCGCGGACGCGATCGCGCAGCAGCTGCGGCTGCCCCGGGTCGACGTCACCTACGTGGTCCCCGAACCCGAGGTCGTGCAACTCGTCCCGCCGTGGTTGGCCGACCGGCACGGCGTCATGCCGCTCCGGGTCGACGACGGCGTGCTCGTGCTCGCCACCGACGACCCCTCCGACGTGTCCGTCCTCGACGACATCCGCATGGTCTCGGGGGTGCGCTCGGTACGTCCCGAGGTCGCCACCTCGACGGCCCTCTCGGCCGCCCGGCGGCGCGTCTACCGCGTCGACGCGACCCAGGACCTGCTCGAGGAGATCAGCCAGGACACCGTCGACCAGGAGTACGAGGGCGCCGACGACGCCAACCTCCCCGACGACGCCGCCCCGGTGGTCCGGCTCGTGCACCGCCTGCTGTCCGACGCGGCGGCGCTGAAGGCCAGCGACCTCCACCTCGA
>CAYSTY010000435.1:0-2367 GCA_964433685.1 uncultured Actinomycetota bacterium
TGACCCTGCGCGAGGGGCGCGAGCCCCGATCGACGGGTGAGGTCACGATGGACGCCGCGACCTACGGCCGGCACGGCTTCGCGCTCGGCGACGAGGTCCAGCTGCTCGGACCCGACGGGCTCGTCGACTTCCAGCTCGTCGGGGTGACCGGGTTCGGCGACGCCGACGACATGCTCGGCGCGACCATCGCCACCTTCACCCTCGAGGACGCCCAGACCCTGTTCGACGCCGAGGGCCGCGTCGACGAGTTCGCCGTCGTCGGCGACGGCAGCGTCGATCCGGCCGCCCTGCGCGAGGACGTGGCCGCGGTGCTCAGCGACCTCGGGGTCGACGCCGAGGTGGTGACCGCGACCGACCGGACCGCGTCGGAGACCGCCGACATCGGCGAGGCGCTCGGGTTCCTGACGACCGTGCTGCTCGCCTTCGCCGGGATCGCGCTGTTCGTCGGCGCGTTCCTGATCGCCAACACCTTCGCCATCATCGTCGCGCAACGCTCGCGTGAGTTCGCCCTGCTGCGTGCCGTCGGCGCATCCGCCGGTCAGGTCCGCACCGCCGTGCTGCTCGAAGCCCTGCTGGTCGGGATCGTCGCGTCGAGCGTCGGGCTGCTGCTCGGCATCGGCGCCGCGTACGGCCTGCCCGTCGTGCTCGAGGCCGCCGGGGTCTCGCTGCCCACCAGCGGCATGGTCGTCACCGCCCGGACCGTCGTGGTCGCCTACCTCATCGGCGTGCTGGTCACGGTGGCGGCTTCGATCCTGCCGGCACGTCGCGCCAGCCGGGTCGCACCGGTCGAGGCGATGCGCGGCGCCGCCACCGCGCCCGCCGCCTCCCTGGCACGGCGCACGAGCGCCGGTGTGGCGCTCGGCGCCATCGGCGGGGTCCTGATCGTGGCAGGTCTCGCCCTCGGGGTGCCGCAGCCGCTGGCGGTCGTCGGTGCCGGCGCCGCGAGCGCGTTCGTGGGGATCTCGTTGCTCGCGCCGCTGCTGGCCGGCCCGCTCGCGCGCAGCCTCGGTGCCCTCCCCGCACGGTTCTCGGTCCCGGGCCGGATCGCCCGCGGCAACGCCCGGCGCGATCCTCGTCGCACCGCCTCGACGGCGTCCGCGCTGATGATCGGGGTGGCGCTCGTCTCGGCCGTCTCGATCCTCGCCGCGTCGGTCCAGGGTGCGGTCTCCGACGCGCTCGACGACCAGCTGCGGGCCGACTTCATCATCCAGCCCGGTGCGCTCGGCGGGCAGGGGCTGCCCGGCGACGTCGTCGACGCGCTCGCCGACGAACCGGCCGTCGGCGATCTCACCGAGCTGACCGTCGTGCAGGCGGCCGACCGTGAGGACGAGGTGCTCACGATCGCGGCAGCGGACGTCTCGGTGCTCGATCGGCTCGTCGACCTCGGCACCGACGACGGGGCGATCACGCGGCTACCGGCCGACGGTGTGGCGGTGCTCGACACCGTCGCCGAGCAGCGCGGTCTCTACGTGGGCGACCCGTTCCCCTTGACCTTCCGTGACGGGACGCAGGCCAGCTTCGAGGTGGCGCAGCTCTACGCCTCCTCCGAGCTGATCGGGTCGGCCTACCTGGTGTCGCTCGACGCGCTGCGGCAGCTCGGCCTGCCGCACACGACCTTCGCCGTGCTCGCCAGCGCCGCGGGCGACGTGGACGAGGCCCGTACCGCGATCGACCAGGTGGTGTCCGCGGCGCCAGGTGCGGACGTGCGCGACCAGGCCGAGTTCCGGGCCTCGCAGGAGGAGATGATCGACGGCATCCTCAACCTGATGCTCGGGCTGCTGATGCTGGCCATCGTCATCGCGCTGCTCGGGATCACCAACACCCTCGCGCTCGCGGTCATCGAACGCACGCGTGAGATCGGTCTGCTCCGCGCGGTCGGCATGGAGCGCTCGCAGACCCGACGGATGGTGCTGTGGGAGTCGGTCATCGTGGCCGCGTTCGGTGCCCTGCTCGGCGTCGCGGTCGGCAGCGCCCTCGGGTGGGCGGTGGTGCAGGCCCTCGGCGAGCAGGGGGTGCAGCGCCTGGTGCTGCCCGGTGGACAGCTGGTGACCTACGTCGTGGTGGCGGTTCTCGCGGGCGTCGTGGCCGCCGCGTTCCCCGCGTGGCGTGCCTCGCGGCTGGACGTCCTGCGTGCGGTGACCGTCGAGTGAGCCCCGCTCACCCCGTCTGCAGGGCGGCGAAGGCCTCCAACCCACCCTCGTAGCGCCGCAGCACCTCGGCCCGGAGCGGTGCGTGCCCGCTGAGATCCGGATCGTCGGCGATGACCGCGCGAGCCCGGGCGCGGGCGAGCTGGATGAGCGCCTCGTCGCGGCGGGGTTCGGTCAGGGCGAGGTCGCCGTGGCCGCTCTGCGCCTTGCCGAACAGCTG
>CAYSTY010000436.1:0-2364 GCA_964433685.1 uncultured Actinomycetota bacterium
CCACGAGCCGACGGAAGTCGTCGATGGTGCCGAGCTCGGGGTGGATGGCCTCGTGCCCGCCGTCCTCGCTGCCGATCGCCCAGGGCGAACCGACGTCACCCGGTTCTGCCACCACCGAGTTGTTGCGCCCCTTGCGGTGGGTGGTCCCGATGGGGTGGATCGGGGGCAGGTAGAGCACGTCGAAACCCATGGAGGCGACGTACGGCAGGCGGCCGATGACGTCGTCGAAGGTGCCGTGGCGGCCGGGCTCGGGGGATGCCGACCGTGGGAACAGCTCGTACCAGGTCGAGAAGCGGGCCCGTTCGCGGTCGATGCGCAGGGGGACGCGCTCGGACGCGGTCGCGTGGGCGCGGGGTTCGAGCCGCTGCACGAGCGCGGTCGCCTCGTCGGTCAACGCGGGTGCGGCGCGTGCCGGTAGCTCGAGTCGCTCGTCGACGAGCTGTTCGCGGAGCCGGTCGACCTCCGTCCGGTCGTCCTTGGTCGCCTTCAGCTCGCCGAGGATCTGCGCGCCGATGGCCAGGTCGACCGACGTGGCGACCCCGGCCTCGAGCTTGGTGCGCGTGTCACGCTGCCAGGTCCCGAAGCGGTCGATCCAGCCGGTCACGCGCAGCTCGTAGCGACCGGGTTCGTCGATCGTGAAGCTGCCTCGCCACCGGTCGTTGATGACGTAGGTCAGCGGCGTCTCGTTCCAGCGGCGCGTGCCCTGTTCCCGCCAGCACACCGTGGCCGACAGCTGGTCGTGCGAGTCGGCGAACACGTCCGCCTCGACCTCGATCAGCTCACCGACCGAGCGCTTCGCGGGGTAGCGGCCGCCGTCCACCTGGGGGCGGACGTTGCGGATGGCGACGCGTCGGTTCGTGGCGCTCACGTGGCGAGGATCCTCGTCGGGGGCGGGTGGCGGGGGGGTGGCGGCGACCGGCCCGGTCGCGACCGACGCTAGGACAGCTGGCACGGTCAGGACAGGGGTAGGCGCGGACGACCGTCCACGCCTGTCCCCTCCCCCGGACGTTCGTCACGTGTCCGCCGGGTGGGTGAACCGCGCCTAGGGTCGCGACGGTGACCATCCGGACCTACCTCGACCACGCCGCCGTCTGGCCGCTGCGACCCGAAGCCGCGGCCGCGTGGGCCGACGCGGCCGCCGTGGCCGTGGGCGATCCCGCGCGGGCGCACGCCGAGGGGCGCGCCGCCGCCGACCTGCTCGCCCGGGCGACCGAGGCGACCGCGGTCGCGGTCGGCAGCGAGGCCGGCGCCCTGACGTGGACCTCGGGCGGGACCGAGGCCGTGGCGCTCGCGGTGCTCGGCACCGCTCGGGCGGATGCCCTCGCCGGCGGCCACCGCCGTCACGTGGTCGCTTCCCGCGTCGAACACTCCGCCGTGCTCGCCGCGATCGACCGTCTGCGCGTCGACCACGGCTTCGAGGTGGACCTCGTGGCGGTCGACGGTGCCGGGCTCGTCGACCCCGACGCGGTCGCGGCGGTGCTCCGCGACGACACGTTGGCGGTGCACCTCCAGCACGCCAACCACGAGGTGGGCGCCGTCCAACCCGTCGTCGAGGTGGCCCGGGCGTGCCAGCGGGTGGGTGCGTTGCTCCACGTGGACGCCTGCCAGAGCGTCGGCCAGCTCGGCCTGACCGTCGGGGACCTCGGGGCCGACCTGCTCACCGCCAGCGCGGCGAAGTTCGGTGGTCCGCGCGGCGTCGGCTTCGTGGTGCAGGGACGACGGGGCCGGCTCGTCGGGGTGCAGGAGGGCGACGATCGGCAGGGCCGACGTCGGGCGGGACAGCTCGACGTGCCCGCCGTCGCAGCGGCCGCGGTCGCGCTCCAGGTGGCGTTGGGCGACCTCCAACGCGAGCACTCGGCCCGGGAGGTGGTCCGCCGTCACCTGCGGGCACGGCTGCCCGAGGTGGTCCCGGACGTCGCCGTCCACGGGCCACTGGCCGACGCCCACCCCGGCATCGTGGCCGCGTCGGCGCTCTACGTCGACGGGGACGCGCTCGTCCGTGCGCTCGACGCCGCCGGGTTCGCGGTCCACTCCGGTTCGTCGTGCGCGACCGGCGACGGTGAACCGTCGCACGTGCTGGCGGCGATGGGGGTGCTGACCCACGGGCACGTGCGCATCTCGGTCGGTCCCGACACCACCATCGCCGACGCCGACCGCTTCCTCGCGGCCTACGCGGCGGCGGTCACCGATCTGCGGGCCCGGGTCGGACGGTGAGGTCCTAGTCTGCGTCCGGACCGCGGAGGGAGCCCGCGGGACGCCGACGAGGGAGCGCGACGTGGTGCACAGCACGATGCAGGACTACCCGCTGACGGTGACCCAGCTGCTCGAGCACGGACGACGCGTCAACGGGCACCGCGAGGTGGT
>CAYSTY010000437.1:0-2362 GCA_964433685.1 uncultured Actinomycetota bacterium
CGAGCAGCTCGATGACCTCGTCCTGGATGAGGGTCGAGTCGACGTCCATGACCACGAGCCGCTTGGCCCGCCGGCCCAACGATTCGCGCTGGACGGCGACGTCGATGCCGTGGCGGCCGGCGGCCTCGACCAGGTGGGCCCGCATGCGGTCGACGTCCCCGTCGACGACGAGGAACTCGAACGACACCACCGGGTAGCGCGACAGCCGGCCGATGCGGTCGATGTTGCCCCCGCCGGCGGCGATCGCGCCGGTCACGTCCCGCAGCGCACCGGGTGGCAGCTGCGCGCCGATGACGGTCACCACGGCGCGGTCACCGCTGGCCCGCTGGGACCGGTCCTCGACGACCTCGAAGTCGAGCTGGAGGTCGTGCTGGAAGCCGTGGAAGAGCAGCTCTTTGAGCGCGTCGTCCCCCTCGTCGACCCCGACGAGCAGGTCGAGGGTGAGCCGTTCGCGGACGACGACCTGCTCCATGTCGTACAGCTCCGCCCCCGTCTCGGCGAGCACGCCGAGCAGGCCCGTGGTGATGCCGGGCCGATCACGTCCGGAGACGTGCACGAGGATGGTGCGCTGGGAGCTCACGGCCGCGAGCGTACGCTGCGGTCCATGGTGACCTCGAACCCCGCGCTCGCGCAGCTGGGCGGCTACCCGCTCGCGCGCCTCCAGGACCTGGCGGCGCAGATGCGTGCCGACGGGCAGCCGCTGCACGACTTCTCGATCGGCGATCCGGACGAGCCGACCCCGCCGTTCATCCGCCAGGCGTTGGTGGACGCGCTCGGGCCGGTCAGCCGCTACCCGACCGCCGCCGGACAGCCGGCGCTGCGTCGGGCCATCGCGGGCTGGTTCGAACGTCGCCACGGGGTCGGCCTCGACCCGGATCGCCACGTCCTGCCCTCGGCCGGGAGCAAGGAGGCGATCTTCCACCTGCCCCTGGCGGTCCTCGACGCCACCGGCCCGAAGCGCCACGTGCTGTGGGGCGACCCCGGCTACCCGGTGTACGGACGCGGTGCGCTGTTCGCCGGCGGCGTCTCGGACCCGGTGACCCTGCGCGCGGAGGACGGCTGGCGGCTCGACCTCGGCGCCCTCGACCCCGACCGGCTCGACCGCGCCTGCATCGCCTGGGTCAACCACCCGCACAACCCGACCGGCGCGACGGCCGACCTCGGCTGGTACCGCGAGCAGCTCGCCGTCGCCCGGGAGCACGACGTGCTGCTCGCCTCCGACGAGTGCTACCAGGAGATCTGGTTCGACGAACCCGCCCCGTCCGCGCTGGAGGCCGCCGACGGTGACCTGACCGGCGTGCTCGCGTTCGTGTCGCTGTCGAAGCGGTCGGGCATGACCGGGTACCGCGCCGGCGGGATCGCGGGCGACCCGGAGCTGATCGCCCGGTTGCGCCTGCTGCGTCCCAACGTGGGGACGGCGCCCGCCGACTTCGTGCAGGCGGCGGCCACGGCGGCGTGGGACGACCAGACCCACGTCGAGGAGCGACGCGGAGTGTTCGCGGCGAAGCGGGACGTGATCGTGCCCTTCCTCGCCGAGGCGGGGATCGAGGTGTCCGGCTCCCAGGCGACCTTCTACGTCTGGTTCCGCGCGCCCGGTGGTGACGACGCGGCGTACGCCGAGGCGTTGCTGCGCGAACGGATCGTCGCGTCGCCGGGGCGCGCGTTCGGTCCCGGCGGCCAGGGCTGGTTGCGGCTCGCGCTGGTGCCGACGGTCACCGGCTGCCAGCTGGCCGTCGACCGGTGGCGGGGCGCCATCGCTGCGGGGCGCCTGCCGACCTGACGGGCGCTCAGGTCGCCCGGGCGACGCGGCGGGCGACCGCGGCCAGCAACCCGACCAGGGCCGCGGCAGCGACGCCGAGGCCGAGGGCGAGGGGCACGTCGGCGGCGACCGGCGCGCCGAGCGTCGGGTCACCGACGCCGCCGGCCGAGGGCCACGGCCACAACACGCGGGCGCTGCCGACCATCAGACCGAGCAGCGCCGCGAGCACGACGTCGTGGTAGCGGTGGAGCAGCCAGTTGAGGAGGGTGGAGAACGCCGCGAGCCCGACGACCGCGCCGGCGGCGACGGCGCCGAGGACCGCCAGGTCGCGCCCGCTCACGGCGCTGATGACCACCTCGTAGACCCCGAGCAGCACCAGCAGGAACGAGCCGCTGATGCCCGGCAGGATCATGGCGCAGATGGCGATCGCCCCGGCGGCGGCGAGGTAGCCGAGCGACGGGTCGCCGACGACCGAGGACCGCGCGCCGAGGGCCACGAAGGTCAGCACGGCGACCACCGCGCCGATGGCGAGGTGACGTCGTGCTGGCGCGCGCAGCTCCGCGATCGCGACCACGGTCGCACCGATGACCAGACCGAGGAACA
>CAYSTY010000438.1:0-2361 GCA_964433685.1 uncultured Actinomycetota bacterium
GCCGCGTCGCGGCTGCCACCACGCTCGCGCTCCTCGCCACCGCGTGTGGTGGCGGTGACGACGAGCCGACGACCGACGACACCGAGACCGAGACGCCGGCAGATGACGGCGCCGAGGAACCGGCCGACACCGACGGCACCGACGAGGAGCAGGCGGCCGAAGGGGACGGCACGCTGCAGCTCGGCTACGTCCTGCCGGAGTCGGGCCAGCTCGCCTTCCTCGGGCCCCCGCAGATCGAGGCGCTCAACCTCGCCGTGGCCGACATCAACGCCGCCGGTGGCGTGCTCGGCAACGACGTGAGCATCTCCGGTGGTGACGAGGCCGGTGACGCCGCGATCGCCTCCGAGGAGGCCTCGCGACTGATCGGCGAAGGTGTCGACGCGATCATCGGTGCGGCTGCCTCCGGCATGTCGCTGGCGATCGTGGACGCGGTCACCTCGGCCGGGGTCGTCCAGTGCTCCGGATCGAACACCGCACCGACGTTCACCGTGAACGACTACAACGGTCTGTACACGCGTACGGCACCCACCGACGCGTTGCAGGGGCCGGTCCTCGCCGAGGCGATCATCGCCGACGGGAACCAGAACGTCGCCATCCTCGCCCGCGCCGACGACTACGGCCAGGGCCTGCTCGAGGCCACCCAGGCGGCGCTCGAGGAAGCCGGCGCCAGCGTGGTGTTCGCGCAGACCTACGACCCCGAGGCGCAGACCTTCTCCGCCGAGGTCGACGAGGTCGCCGGTGCCAACCCCGACGCGGTCGCCCTGATCTCCTTCGAGGAGGGTGGTCAGATCCTCGCCTCGATGATCGAGGCGGGTCTCGGGCCCCAGGACATCTCGGTCTACGGCGCCGACGGCACCTCCGGTGACGACTTCGTCCAGGCCGTCGACCCGAACGACCCGAGCGCGGTCGCCGGCATGCGTGGGACCCGTCCCTCGCCGGAGGCCAACCCGGAGTTCCTGGCACGCTTCCAGCAGGAGAGCGGGCTCGACGACACCACCTTCGCCCCGCAGGTCTACGACTGCGTCACCATCATCGCCCTCGCGGCAGAGATGGCGGGCTCGGACGCCGGCAGCGCCATCGCCGGTGAGATGGTCAACGTCACCTCCGACGGTGGGACCGAGTGCTCCGACTTCGGTTCGTGCCTCGAGGCCCTCGAAGCCGGGGACGAGATCACCTACCGCGGTGCGGCGGGTGTCGTGCTGACCGAGTCGGAGGCCGGCAACCTCGAGCCGGAGTCCGGGATGTACGAGATCTGGGAGTTCAACGACAACGGTGAGCTCGAGGGTCAGGAGACCGTGGAATCGAACTTCTGATCCCACGCTGACCACAGGTCACGACGGGGCCCCGCCGGCGACGGCGGGGCCCTCGTCGTGGTGTGGCGGTTTCGCCGCTCAGTCGGCGGGTCCGAGCAGGACGACGACGTTCTCCTCGTACGAGCGGGTCGCCGGGTCGAAGTCGCCGCCGCAGGTGATGAGCGCGAGCCGGACCGGGCCGCCGCGTACGAACAGCTCATCGACGGGTAGCTCGGTCTTGGCGTAGCTCGTGCGTCCGCTGACCTCCCACCGCTGCACCTCACCGTCCGCGAGGGTCACGGTCACCTCGTCGTCGAGCTGGAGACGCCGCGCGTCGAAGAGGGCACCCGGACCCTGCTCGCGCGAGTCGACGTGACCGGCGAGGACCGCGGTGCCAGCCTCACCGGGACGCACGCCGAGCTCGTACCAGCCGACCTCGGTGACGTCCTCGGGGAGCGCCATCCCGCCCTCGGGTTCGAGACCCACCGGGACGAGCGGGGCGTCGGTCCCGGGCAGGCCGAGCTGCGACGGACGCGCCGGTCGTGCGACGGGCCCGGAGGTCGAGGATGCCGCCCCGATGGCCGGTCGATCGTGCTCGACCGGGGCCGGGGCGGCGGACGGGGGTGTGGCGGGGGTGCTCGCGGTCGGCGGTACCTGCCCGACCGTGGTGGTGCCGACCGTGCCGGTCAGCACGAGCGCGGTCGGTGTGCCGATCAGGAGCGTGAGACCGACCACGACGGGAAGGATGGTCGCGCGAGGGGACACCGGGATCTCCTGACGTGTGGACGGACCGGTGCCCGGACGCGGGGAGAGCGTCCGGGCACCGAGGGGACCGTGCGGTTCAGCGGCGTGCGGTGACCCGGGCCGCCACCGGCAGCGCCAGGCTCAGCGCGCCGACGAGCATCAGACCGAACGCCCAGACCGGCAGACCGGTGGAGACGAGACCGCCCGAGCCGGCGTCGACGTGGGTCGGCGCCGGGACCTCACTGGTGGTCCCGCCGTCGTCAGCGGCCGCGCCATCCTCGGTCGCGCCATCCGCGGTCGCGCCGTCGGTCGCGCCGTCGGTCGC
>CAYSTY010000439.1:0-2358 GCA_964433685.1 uncultured Actinomycetota bacterium
TCCGCGGTGTGACCCACGACGCGTGCCCCTTGGCGTACCCCCAGGACGACTCGGGTAGGTCGAGGCGCCGCGCCGGTGGCCGCCGCTCGCGACGTGACGCGAGGGTCGTGGTGACGAGGTCCGGGTCGTCGGCGATGCCGCGCAGCAACGACCCGAGCCAGTCGACGCCCTCGAACCACCAGTGGCCGAACAACTCGGTGTCGTACGCGGCGACCACCAGCTCGCCGGGCCGCCGATCGAGCACCCCGTGCAGCACGCCGCGCAGGTGGTCGGCGTCGCGCGCGGTCGCGGTCAGCGCCCGGTCGGGCTCGTAGACGGCCTTGCGGTCGGGCGGTAGCTGGTGATCGGTGACGCGCCACGACGGGTGCACGCCGTACCCGCCGGTGGCGTACAGGTCGCGGTACCACGGTCCGCCCGGGTACCCCGCGGTCGGCGACCACACGTGGTAGGCGACCGACAGGTCGCGGGCGTAGGCGACGACGTCGCAGTCCCCGATCAGGACCCCGTCGTGCACGACCGACTCCGGGCTGCCGGGTGCCGCGGCAGCGGGGCGCACCGTCCAGTCACGGTCACGCCCACCGGCGGCACGGATCAGCGTCGGGGCGTCGACCAGCACGTGGCCGATGCCGTGCCGGGCGTAGTGCTCCTCGAGCCCCGGCAGCTCCGGTCCCGTGCGTGGCAGCGTGGGCGTGCCGTGTGCGTCGACCCGCGTCGGCTCGGCGGTGGCGTCGGCGACCCGTCCCCGCGGTCGGTACCCCATCTCCGGCGCCCACACGCCGGTCGGCCGCACCCCGGCCCACCGTTCGTGGCTCGCCAGGCCGTCGGCCAGCTGGGCGTCGATCAGCGCCGGGTCGGTCTGCAACGGCAGGTACGGGTGGGTCGCCGGGCCGCCGAGCAGCTCGATCACCCCGGCCCGCTGCAGCTCGGCCCAGACCGCCAGCAGCCCGCCGCGACGCTGCACCTCGTCGTGGTAGTCGGCGACCCCCTGGAACCGGCGCCAGAAGAAGCTCGACAGGGCGCGCACCTCGCGGGGCATGAGGTGGTGCCACCGCTGCTCCTCGCTGCGCCACACCTGACCCCACAACCACGTGCCGAGGTCGGACGCGAGCCGGGCGTCGGCGACCTGGTGGGCCACCATCGGCGTGATCCCGAGGGTGAGCACGTCCCGGTGACCGTCGTCGGCGAGCTGCTCGAGCAGACGGGTGACCGGCAGCCACGACGTGCCCCAGGCCTGGAACAGCCACTCTTCACCGACCGGCCACACGCCGTGGTGACGCAGGTAGGGCAGGTGGGTGTGCAGGACCAGCGCCACCTCGCCCGGGGGCGGGCGGCGACTCACACGCGGGGCACGTGGCAGACGGCGAGCAGGTCGAGCGTCGTATCGAGGTCGCTCGTGCGGTCGGCCGCGACCGTGCCGGGCACCACCCGGAACCAGCGGTGGGTGACCCGGTGCACGGTGGCGCGCAGCCACGCGGGCCAGGCCTCCGGCGACCCGGCGGTGACGAGGTCGACGAACGTGCGGCGCGTCACGCGTTCCACGGCCCGCAGCGCCGGACCGTGCTCGATGCCGATCAGGCGCGTCACCTCGAGGCCGACGGCGCGGCACTCCTCGGCGAGCTCCGCGGCGGTGAACTCGCGCGTGTGGAACGGGTTGACCGGCACGTCGCTGCCCGGGGTGAAGGTGAGGCGGTTGGGGGTGGCGATCCAGATCTCGCCGCCCGGCCGCGTCACCCGTCTGAGCGACCGCAGGTACCCCGGGATGTCGTGGAGGTGCTCGATGACCTGGAACGAGACCACCAGGTCGACCTCGTCGTCGCCCAACGGGAGCGCCATGAGCTCGGCCGCGTGGACCTCGACGGTCGCGCTGCCGTAGGTGGCCTGCGCGTGCGCCACCACCGGCGCCTCGAGGTCGACGCCGATGACCCGGGACGCGCCCGCGTCGGCGAGCATGGCCAGCCCGTACCCCTCGCCACAGCCGGCGTCGAGCACCACCTCGGCACCTGCGGCGACGCGGCCCTGCGCGAGCCGGTAGGCCACCACGTGGCGTTCGAACCAGTACCGCTCGTCGGCGATGCCGGGCAGGGTGCGCTCACCGGTCAGCACCAGACCCGGTGACGGGTCGGGAGCCGCGCCGGCGGACGGGATGGGGGCGGGGTCGGCGGTCACGGCGGCAGCCTACGACCGCACCCGGGGAGCCGACGAACCCGGACGGACGGCCGCACCACGACTTTGAGCGTCCGCTCAAAGTTCCCTATGGTGGCGCGGACGCGACGGGACGTCCGCATCCACGCGGGCCTCGTCAACCGCCCGCACCGCCCCCTACCGCAGGAGAGGGAGACCGGATGAAGGTCATCGTCC
>CAYSTY010000440.1:0-2357 GCA_964433685.1 uncultured Actinomycetota bacterium
CTTGCACGACCTCGCTGAGCCCGTCCCATCATCTGATCAAGCTGTTGTTCCCCTGCGTCACTCACGCCAGGATCGGCAGATCCTAGTCATCGACACCTTGCACGGGGGAACAATGCCATTGACAGGTCGACAGTTCACCGTACGCCCCCGTCGACTGAGGGCCGCTGTCGCGCTCGTCGTCGCGGCGGGGCTCGTCGTGGGTCTCTCAGGGGCCGGCCGAGCCGACAGCGACACCGAGAGCTCGCGCCTCACGGCGCAGGAGATCTCGTCGTATCTCGACGTGGGCCAGCACAACGGGCGCACCCTGGTGCGCGGGTTCTTCTTTCTCAGCGGGCCGCTCGTGAAGTACATCCCCGAGCTTCGAGAGGCGCGGAAGCACGCGGAGGAGGCCGGGTACAAGCTCGACGTCCGTGGTGAGCAGCAGGTCCTCAACGCCATCCAGGCCGCCGCGCCCGGCTTCTACAAGAAGTTCGCCGCGGAGATGACCAGCGGTGACCACGTGCGGGTCTCTCAGGCACTCAGCGAGGCGTCAGACGTCGTCCTCGCGGCGGTCGCCGAGGTGACCGGGACCGACGGCGACAGCGTAGGCACCTACGCGAGCCTCTACATCGCGGTCGTCGCGATCATGGGTGTCGTCTCGGTCGCGTGGCTTGCGCTGGGCGGCACGGTGATGGTCACCGCCATGGTCACCTTCTGGGACGGGTCGAGCGGTGACAGCAGCGTCCCCAAGGACCGCGTGGTCGACACCGTCGTGAAGCGGCTCGGAGCCGCAACGGACGAGACCTGAACCGATCCAGCATGACGACCGTGACCAGGTCGCCGTCCGCGCCGCCCTCCGGCTCAGCTCATTCCGACGAGCCGGAGGGCGGTGCTCCGCCTCGTCCCGTGCTCACCCCACGTAACGCCGCGACACTCGTGATGGTGGTGATTCTGGCGTGGGTCGTGGTCGTCGGCTACGTGGTGCACTCCGCGATCCCCGGTCCGGTCGTCTCGTTGCCCGGCCCCGACCGGCGCGTCGTTCGCACGTTCCTCCCCCAGGGTTGGGCCTTCTTCACCAGGGACGCGCGTGAGGACCGCACGCGGGTCCTCGTCCGGTCGGACGGTGCCTGGCACCCGGAGGGCGGGCCGAACGGCGAGCCGCGGTACGCGTTCGGGCTCCGTCGTTACGCACGCGTCCAGATGGGTGAGCTCAACGAGCTCGTCCGCCTGACCGACGACGACGCCTGGACGGAGTGCGTCGGTGGCTGGTCGACGTGCCTGGAAGAGAGACAGGAGGTCGTCCCGGTCGCCAACCCTGTCGCGGCGCCGTCGCTCTGCGGCGACGTGGGTGCGGTGACCTACGAGCCGGTGCCATGGGCCTGGGCGGCTTCCGTGATGCCGGAGGACATGCCTGCCCGGGCCGTGCGCTGGCAGGTCTCGTGCTGAGCGACGTGGTGGCCCACGTGGGTCGCGTGACCTCTGTCTCTCCGTGGAGCACCGTGGTTGCCACCGCTCGCTCCGCGCTGGCGCTCGGCACGTTCCTCACGCTGCTCTTCAACAACGCGAACGACCTCTTCCCCCTCGACGGGGCGAACCTTACCGCAGCCACCTGCACGGGCCCGGCGACTGCGGGGATCTTCTGCGTGCTCGGCGCCGGGTGGGGACGGCTTGCTGCGATCGCCGTGTGTCTCGTCGTCCTCAGCGGGTTCCTGCCTCGCTGGACCGCGATCCCGCACTGGTACTGCACGCACAGCGTCGCGGTCACGCTGTTCACGGTGGAGGGCGGTGACCAGCTCGCCGCGGTCCTCACCCTGCTTCTGGTGCCCGTCCTCGTGACGGACCGTCGCCGCAACCACTGGGAGCGGGTGTCGGCCGGCGGGGCCGCACGCGTCGTGCCGTCCTATGTCGCGCACTCCGCGCTCTTCGTGATCCGGGTCCAGATGGCGGTCGTCTACCTGCATGCCTCGCTCGGCAAGCTCGGCGTCACGGAGTGGACCGACGGCACCTCGTTGTACTACTGGCTCGCGGACCCGGTCTTCGGGGTCAGCACCTGGGCATCGGGGTTCTTCACCTGGTTGCTCGCGGTGCCCTGGGGTGTCGCGCTGCTCACCTGGGGGACGGTCGTCACCGAGTTCGTGCTGGCCCTGGGTCTGTTCTCGCGAAAGCCGTTCCGCCCGGCGCTGCTCGTCATCGGCATCGGGCTGCACCTGTCCATCGCGCTCCTCATGGGCCTGGTCACCTTCGGGTTGACCATGACCGCCGGGCTGCTGCTCTACCTGTACCGGTCGGAGGACTGGCGGGGCCTCGCCGAGCGGTGGTCGGCCCGGCGGCGGGCTCCGACCGCCCCGGTGATGGCGCCGACCGGAGAGGAGCATCTG
>CAYSTY010000441.1:0-2346 GCA_964433685.1 uncultured Actinomycetota bacterium
TAGTCTATCCGAACCCATGTTCGGAAGCCAGCATGCCGGTCCATCACCTGTGGATGCGCACACGCCGACCACAGGGACGCACGGAGCCCCGAGCGGCCCCTTGACCGGCCCCGCGGGGTCGCGCCTCGGTACGGTCCCGCGGCCCCCCGACCGTCCGACCCCGAGGCTCGCCCTGGATCGGCTCCGCGTCGTCGAGGACAACCTCGCGCCGCTCGTGGCGGTGGCGGCGGTCGTCGGCGTGCTCGCCCCCGCCGCGGGCGTGGCGCTCAGCGGGTGGGTGACCCCGCTGCTCGCGCTGCTGATGCTGTGCGTCAGCCTCACCTTCGACCTGGCCACCCTCCGGCGCGTCCTGGCCCGACCGGGGGCGCAGGCGCTGGCCACCGTGCTCGTGTACGGCCCGATGAGCCTGGTCGGCTTCGGGCTCGGCTACCTCGCCTTCGGGACCGGACCGTTCGGGCTCGGGTTCGCGTTGGTCGGCGCGCTGCCGACCGACGTGTCCTCACCGCTGTTGGTGCTGATCGGCCGGGGGAACGTCGCCCTGGCGACCGTCTTCAACGCCGTCAACACGGCGCTCGCGCCGGTGCTCGTGCCGGCGCTCTTCCTGCTCTACACGGGTGTCGAGCTCGACGCGCCGGTGCTGCCGTTGGTCGCCGAACTGGCGGTCACGGTGCTGGTCCCGACGGTCGTGGGTGTCACGATCCGCACGTGGCGACCGGAGCGTGTCGCCCGGACCGAGCCAGCGCCGTCCGCCACCGCGTCGCTCGCGTACCTGGTCCTGGTGGTGGCGGTCGTCGGGCCGAACGCCGAGCTGATCCGCGCGCGGCCGGGCACCGTCGCGCTCATCGCGCTGGTCGCCCTGGCGCTCAACGCGACCGGCTACCTGCTCGCGTCCCTGACCCGTCCCGCGCTGCCCGAGCGGGGCGACCGGACCGCCATGCTGTTCACGGTGTCCAAGAAGGAGTTCAGCATCGCCGCCGTCGTGGTGTTCGCCTCGGGCCTGCCTCCCGAGGTCGCCCTGCCCGCCGTCGTGTACGCGGTGGTGCAGATGCTCACCTCGCCCCTCGTCGCACGTCGGCTCGCGCGCGTCAGCGCGGCGTGACCCCGGGATCATCGAGGTACGTGACGCTCGGCGGGGACGGCGGACGGGTGCCGTCGCGGAGCGGACCGCTCTAGCGTTCGTCGCGAACACGTCCCGTGACCTCGGGGGCCCCGTGAACGACGCGAGCGACGGTCCGACCGCCAGGTCCGCGCAGCCGCCGCGGACGGCGAAGCGCACCCTCGGACCGGGGCTCCTGGTCGCGGCGGCGTTCATCGGTCCGGGCACGGTGACGACCGTCACGGTGGCGGGTGCGGACCACGGTTTCGACCTGCTGTGGGTCCTGGTCTTCGGTCTGCTGACCGCGGTGCTCCTGCAGGAGATGTCCGCTCGTCTCGGGATCGTCAGCCGCGAGGGGCTCGGCGAGGCGCTCCGGACCACGTTCGACAACCCGGCCGTGTCGTACGCGGCGATCGTCCTCGTCATCGTGGCGATCGGCGTGGGCAACGCCGCGTTCGAGGCCGGCAACATCATCGGCGCAGCGCTCGGCATGGAGGCGCTGACCGGTGTCGGGACGCGCCCGTGGGCGGTGATGTTCGGGATCGCGGCCCTGGCCGTCCTCGCCAGCAGCGTCTACCGGACGATCGAGCGTGCGCTGGTCGTCCTCGTGGTGCTCATGAGCCTGTGCTTCCTCGGGACCGTGGTGCTGGTGCGCCCCGACCTCGGGGACCTGCTCGGCGGCTTCGTGCCCGGTCTGCCGTCGGGCTCGACCCTGACGGTCGTCGCGCTCATCGGCACGACCGTGGTGCCCTACAACCTCTTCCTCCACGCCAGTTCCGTGCAGGAGAAGTGGGCGGAGGACCTGCCGACCGACGAGGCGTTGAGCGCCGCCCGCAACGACACGGTGCTGTCGATCGGGCTCGGTGGCCTGATCACCCTGGCGGTGCTCTCCACCGCCGCGGCGGCGTTCTTCGCCACCGGCACCACCGTCGAGGACGCCGGCATGATGGCCGAACAGCTCGAACCGCTGCTCGGACGCACCTCCCAGGTGGTGTTCGCGACCGGGCTGTTGGCTGCCGGTCTGACGAGTTCGATCACGGCACCGCTGGCCGCCGCGTTCGCCATCGCCGGTGGGAGCCCGGTGGAGGCCATCGTCTTCGCGCAGGCGGCGAACGGGTTGGTCCTGCCGTTGATCGCCATCTTCCTGCTGGTGGTCATGAACCGACGGGACCTGCTCGGCGAGCACCGCAACGGACCTGGCGGCAACATCGCGGGAGCGATCGTGGTGCTGATCGTGTCCGGTCTCGGGA
>CAYSTY010000442.1:0-2339 GCA_964433685.1 uncultured Actinomycetota bacterium
CTCAGCCCCGAGCAGCTCGCCTCGCGCTGACCTCCGGGAGCCACACGCCCACCCGGTCACCGTCAGCCGCGTCGCGTCCGACCCCGTCGAGCACGACGGTGGGTCGGCCGGCGGCGACGGGACGCACGGCCACGACCAGCAGCGCCAACAGGGGGTCCGCGGTCGCGGCGTCGATACCGATCGTGGCGCCGTGCGTGCCGGTCGCCGCGGCATCCGCGAGCAACTCACGCTGCGTCCAGCGCCGGACGCCGACCACGAGCGCCGCCAGGTCCGCGTCGGCGCGCGGCGGCGGCGGCGCGTCGGGGAAGGTCTGGACGGCCGACGCCCACGCCTCACCCGGGACCGATCCGAGGGGCGCACCGTCGACGGCGCCACCCGTGCGCAGCACGTCCACCGCCGCGGGGGGTACCTCGCGGTGCTCGTCGACGACCGCCACCTCGGCGTCGCCATCGGTGGTGACCGTGATGCCGGCCCACCAGGCCGCGAGGCACACCGCGGCGAGCGGCCAGTCCGCCGGGACGTCGACGTGCAACCGGTCACCGGGACCGAGACCGAGGTCGGCCTCCAACAGGTGCGCGCCCTTGGCCGCCCACTGGGCGAGCGTGGCCACGCCCTGCTCGTCGCGTCGCCCCCCGGGTCGCAGGACCGTGACGGCGGGGCGGAACCCGAGCGTGCGGGTGGCGTCGGTCAACCCGGCTGCCACGTCTTCGGGTACCGCCGACGGGTCCGGCGGTGGACGCAGTTGCACGCACGCTCCTCAGGGGGTCTTGCGGGGGGTCTCGTGGGGGGTGTTCTGGGGGACTGGAAGGGCGGGTGGACGCGTGATGGATCGCTGCTGGACCGGTCCGCCGCCAGCCGCAGCGATGCTACCTTCGCGTCGCCATCGTGGTCCGCCGGTGGGGTGCGCTCCCGGTGGGCGTCCCGCTCGCGCGACGCCCCGATGGGCTCCCTCGATCGCCACTGCGAGGTGCTGCTGCGCCGTGACCGGCTCACGCTCCCTGACGTTCTCGTCCACCCGACGCCCCACGCGGCGCCGGTGGGTCCGTGTCGCCATCTGGGCGCTCGTGGCCGCGGTGGTGGGAGCCGCCCTCGCCGCGATCACCGGCGGACTGCTGTGGATCTACGCCTGGGCGCGGCTCGGGGGCACCGACCTGCCATCGTTGGCGGCCGACGGCGACGACGCGCTCGGTGCCGGCGGCGCCAGCGCACCGGCGGGGACCACCACCGTCCTGGTCGCGCTCACCGCGGATCGTGACCCGAGCGACCCGGCCCCCCGGGAGCTGGCGGGCCCCGTCCTGCTCGTGCAGGTCGGTGGACCGCGCGGCGACGACGCGGCCGTGCTGGTCCTGCCCCGGGAGCTGCCGGTCAGCGTGGACGGCGACGCGCCCACCACCCTGTCACAGGTCACCACCGAGGGCGGGCTCGACCTGCTGCTGCGTTCGGTCGTGGACTACACCCAGATCGAGGTCGACCACGCGGTCACGGCCTCGCTGGCGGCGCTGCCGCAGCTCGTCGACGCGCTCGGGCCCGTCGAGGTCTGCACCACCGGGTGCACCCAGGTCGACGGCGATGCGGTCAGCACCACCCTCGCCGGCCTCACGGACGACGGCGACACCGCGCAGGTCGCGGACGCGGTGCAGGACCTGGCCGCGGTGCTCGGGAGCCTCGGCGAGGCCGCCGGCCCCTGGGACCTGTTGACCTCGCCCCTGGACGGCAAGCGTGCCATCGACGTCCTGGCCGCCGACGTCGTGACCGACGTGAGCCTGCGGGGGGGTGCCCTCCTGCCGCTCGGGGAGCGGCTCGCCACCGTCGGCGAGGTGACCGTCGTGCAGCTGCCGGGCGTACGCAACCCCGACAGCGGTCAGCTCCTGCTGCTCCCCGAGCAGGCCGCCACCCGGTTCGCGGTCCTGCGTGAGGGCGGGGTCACCACCACATCGCCCGAGGACGACCAGACCGCGCTGCTCGCGGACGCGACCATCGTGGTGCAGAACGGCACGGGGACGGCCGGCTACGCCGCCCGGCTGGAGGCCCAGCTGTCCGCGCTCGGGGTCCAGGTCGTCGGGACCGAGAACGCCGCGTCGTTCGACCGCGAGGTCACCGAGGTCGCCTACGGTCCGGACGACCCCGCGGCGGAGGCTGCCGCCATCGTGCTCGCACGCGAACTCGGTGACGTGGCACTCGTGTCGCTCGACCGGCAGCCGACGTTCGAGGGAGAACCCGTCGACATCCAGGTGATCGGCGGGGCCGACCTCGACACCGACCAGGAGCCGTGACGTGCTGGTAGGAGGTGAACCGGGACCGTGGGGTCCCACCGTCGGTGGCGGGTCCCGCCACCGGCT
>CAYSTY010000443.1:0-2314 GCA_964433685.1 uncultured Actinomycetota bacterium
TCCGAGGTGCTCACCCCGGCCGACGAGGCGCACCACATCGACAAGTGGCGTTTCGAGGTCCCGTTCGTCTGCGGCGCCACCGACCTCGGTGAGGCGCTGCGCCGCATCGCCGAGGGCGCGGCGATGATCCGCTCCAAGGGTGAGGCGGGTACCGGCAACGTGGTGGAGGCGACCCGTCACATGCGCACCATCGCCGGGGGGATCCGGCGCCTGGCGACGCTCGACCCCACCGAGCTCTACAGCGCCGCCAAGGAGCTGCGCGCCCCGGTCGAGCTGGTCCAGGAGGTGGCCGAGACCGGTCGCCTGCCCGTCGTGCTGTTCACCGCCGGTGGCATCGCCACCCCGGCGGACGCGGCGTTCATGATGCAGCTCGGTGCGGACGGCGTCTTCGTCGGGTCGGGCATCTTCAAGTCGGGTGACCCCGCCCGCCGCGCCCGTGCGATCGTCGAGGCGACCACCCACTTCGAGGACCCGGCCGTCGTCGCCAAGGTGTCCCGCGGCCTCGGCGAACCGATGGTGGGTATCGAGATCTCCTCCCTACCTGCCGAGCAGCGTTACGCCGACCGCGGCTGGTGACGGGACCGTCCTGGACCCCGGGGGAGCGGCTGGTCGGGCGTGAACCGCCCGCACCGCCACCTCCCGGCGCACCCGTCGTCGGGGTGCTCGCCCTCCAGGGGGACGTGCTCGAGCACCTCCGGGCGTTGCGTCGTGTCGGCGCCGATGCACGGCAGGTGCGTACCTCCGAGCAGCTCGCGCAGGTCGACGCGGTGGTCCTCCCCGGTGGGGAGTCGACCACCATCGGTCGACTGCTCGAGGTGTTCGACCTGTTCGGACCGCTGCGCGAGCGCATCCGCGCCGGCACGCCCGCGCTCGGCACCTGCGCCGGCATGATCCTGCTGGCTGCCGAGCTGGACCAGGACCGCCCCCAGCCGGTGCTCGAGGTCCTCGACGTCCGCGTGCGGCGCAACGCGTTCGGTCGCCAGCGGGAGTCGTTCGACGTCGCGCTCACCGTCCCCGAGCTCGGGGACCCGCCGGTGGACGTGGCCTTCATCCGGGCGCCGGTGGTCACCGACGTCCTCGCCGCCGACGTCGAGGTCCTCGCCGAGGTCGAGCTCGGGCCCGTGCTGGTCCGCCAGGGACACGTCTGGGCGGCCTCGTTCCACCCGGAGCTGACCGGCGACGACCGTCTGCACGCGGCCTTCGTCGCCGCCGTACGGGCCGGGTCCTGAAGGTGGACCTGGTCCGCACCGAGCTGGTCGCGGCCGCGCTGCTGGTGGGGATCGCCGCGCTGGCGCTGGCCACGACCATCGCGACCCGCCACGACCGCGCCCCCGATCGCCGGCGGCGGTGGAGCGGGCTGGCGCCGCTCGTGCCGTGGCTCGGCGGACTCCTCGTGCTGCTGCTGCTCGTCCGCGGTGCCACCGCGGCGGCCGTCGTCGTCGCCCTGGCCACCGTCGTCCACGCCGTGGTGGTCCGTCTGCGTGCGCTGTTCGGTCGCCGCTGACGGGCGGGCCCCCGGTACGCGCACGTACCGGAACGTTCGGAGTCGGAACGTTCCTCGCCGACGGGTCCGGCGGTAGCGTGGGCCACCGGGTCCGGCGTCCGTGGGACGGCGTCGGCGAGAGGGAGGCCCCGTGGGTAGCCACACGATGACGACACCATCCGGCACCGCCACCACGTCGTCGCCGCCGCCCCGCGTGATCCGTGGCGGCACCGTCTTCGACGGGCGCGGCGGCCCGGGCGTGGTCGCCGACGTGGTGACCCGCGACGGTGTCGTCGAGGGCATCCTCGCACCGGGTACGCCCGTCACCGGCGCGTCCGAGATCGACGCCGGTGGCTGCTGGGTGACCCCCGGTTTCATCGACCTGCACACCCACTACGACGCCGAGCTCGAGGTCGCGCCAGCGCTCGACGAATCGGTGCGTCACGGGATCACCACCGCGCTCATCGGCTCCTGCGGGCTGTCGATGGCGGTCGGCGATCCGGTCGACATGGCCGACATGTTCTGCCGGGTCGAGGGCATCCCGCGTGAACTGGTGCTGCCCGTCCTCGAGCGGGCGGTCACGTGGAACTCGCCGGCCGAGTACCTCGAGCACCTCGCCGGGTTGCCGCTCGGCCCGAACGTGACCGCGATGCTCGGACACTCCACGATCCGGGCCCACGCCATGGGCCTGGAACGCTCCCTGTCGGACCGGGTCACGCCCACCCGCGACGAGCTGCTCGGCATGGGTCGCCTCCTGCGTGAAGCGCTCGAGACCGGCTACCTCGGCCTGTCGATCAACACCCTGCCGTGGGACAAGATGGACGGCGACCG
>CAYSTY010000444.1:0-2303 GCA_964433685.1 uncultured Actinomycetota bacterium
GCCGTGTGCCCGATGGCCAACACCGACCCGGTCACCGACTCGGCCGCCGTCGCCGAGCTGGTGTGGCGCCGCGGCCGTGAGGTGGGCCTCGCGGACGTGTTCCCGGTCGGATCGATCACGAAGGGGATGCAGGGCGAGGAGCTGACCGAGCAGCTCGAGCTGTACCGCTCGACCGCCCGCGTCGACTGCTTCTCCGACGACGGGCTCCCCGTCGGCGACAGCCTCGTGATGCGGCGGGCGCTGCAGTACGCGACCCACATCGACGCGGTGATCTGCAACCACGCCCAGGACCCGCACCTGACCGAGGACGCCCAGATGAACGAGGGCACGGTCTCGTCCGTGCTCGGGCTGCCCGGCTGGCCGCACGAGGCCGAGGAGGTGATGATCGCCCGCGACCTCATCCTCGCCGAGGGGGTCGGGGCTCGCCTCCACGTCCCGCACGTGTCGACCGCCGGTTCGGTCGAGCTCATCCGGGCCGCCAAGGCCCGCGGCGTCCGCGTCACCGCCGAGGTCACCCCGCACCACCTCGTCCTCGAGGAGGAGCAGGTCCGCAGCTACGACCCGGTGTACAAGGTCAACCCACCGCTGCGTACCCGCCGAGACGTCGAGGCGCTGCGTCGGGCCCTCATCGACGGGACCATCGACGCGGTCGCGACCGACCACGCGCCGCACAGCCCGGAGAAGAAGGACCAGGAGTGGGAGCACGCCCCGTTCGGGATGCTCGGGCTCGAGACCGCGTTCGCGGTGGTCCACACCGAACTGGTCGCGACGGGCCTGCTCGACCCGCTGACGGCGATCGCCCGGATGACCACCGGCCCGGCCTCCGTCCGGGACGTCGGTGAACACGGTGGCGCCATCGCCGTGGGGCGGCCGGCCCACCTGACCGTGCTGGACCCGTCGGCGAGCTGGCAGGTCGACCCGCCGGCCCTCCACAGTCGCAGCCGGAACTCGCCCTTCGTCGACCGGGCCCTCACCGGCCGTCCGGTGCACACGCTGCTGCGTGGCCGGTTCACCCTGCGCGACGGCGCCGTCACCGCCGGCGCCCCGATGGAGATCGCATGACCACCGACGCCCTGCTCGTCCTCGAGGACGGGACCAGCTTCCGCGGACGCGGGTTCGGCGCCACCGGCACCGTGACCGGGGAGGCGGTGTTCAACACGGGGATGGCCGGCTACCAGGAGGTCCTCTCCGACCCCTCGTACCGCCGTCAGATCGTGGCGATGACCGCGCCGCACGTCGGCAACTACGGCATGAGCCCGGACGACATGGAGTCGGACGCGATCCAGGTCGCCGGCTTCGTGGTCCGCGAGGCAGCCCGTCGCCCGTCGTCGTGGCGCTCGCAGGGGTCCCTCGGCGACGCGCTGCGCGACGCGGACGTGGTCGGGATCGAGGGGCTCGACACCCGCCAGCTGACCCGCCACCTGCGCGACCGCGGCGCGATGCGCGCGGCGCTGTCGACCGAGGTGCTCGACGCCGACGCGCTCCTCGAGCGGGCGCAGGCGTCCCCGTCCATGGTGGGCGCCGACCTCGCCAGCGAGGTCACCACGACCGAGCCGTACGTGGTGCCGGCCGTGGGGGAGCAGGTGTTCCGCGTGGTCGCGCTCGACTTCGGCATGAAGCGGTCGATCGGGACCGGCCTCGCCGAGCACGGGGCGGAGGTCCACGTCCTGCCCGCCTCGGCGACCCCCGACGACGTGCTCGCGCTCGAACCCGACGGGGTGTTCCTGTCGAACGGCCCCGGCGACCCGTCGGCGGTCACCCAGGGCATCGCCACGACGCGGGGCCTGCTCGGGCAGGTACCGGTGTTCGGCATCTGCCTCGGCTCGCAGCTGCTCGGTCACGCGTTCGGGGCGGACACCTACAAGCTGGCCTTCGGGCACCGCGGGGTGAACCAGCCGGTGCTGCGCCGATCCGACGGTGCGATCGAGATCACCTCGCACAACCACGGGTTCGCGGTCCAGGCGTCCTCCCTCGGCGAGCAGGTCGACGAGCACGTGTTCCGGACCGACACCCACGGTGTGGTCGAGGTCAGCCACCTCAACCTCAACGACGACGTGGTCGAGGGCCTGACCGCCCACGACGTGCGTGCCTTCAGCGTCCAGTACCACCCGGAAGCGGCGCCGGGACCGAGCGACGCGCGCTACCTGTTCGAACGCTTCGCCGAGCTGATCCGGGGAGGCAACTGATGCCGCGTCGTGACGACCTGACCTCCGTGCTCGTCCTCGGCTCCGGGCCGATCGTGATCGGGCAGGCCTCCGAGTTCGACTACTCCGGCACGCAGGCCTGCAAGGTCCTGCGCGAGG
>CAYSTY010000445.1:0-2298 GCA_964433685.1 uncultured Actinomycetota bacterium
GTCGTGACCACGTGGACGCTGGCTCCACCGAGCTCACCGAAGACGCCGGCGTCCGCGACCTCCTGCACGGCGGAGCTCCAGGCGACGGCATCGAGGTCGGTCAGGTCGGTCAGGGACCGCGCGAGCCCGACCGCTGCCGCCACGTCGCGTTGCAGGTTGAGCTGGACGTCGTGGCGCACCATGACCGCGGCCCCGGCGGTCAGCGCCTCGAGCCGTGCCGCGAGCTGCCGCTGACTCGACGTGACCGCGGCGACCGTGGACAGCACGATGAGGACGAGCACACCGGCGGTGGCCGGCCGCACCCAACCTCGCTCCGCCAACGCACCCTCCAGCGTCGCAGCGCACGAACCCGACCGGGTGACACCCCGGACCGGCGTCGCCGCGGACCCGCATCCCCTGTGCGTCGCTGGTCGCGCCGTCGTGGCCGGCGGCCATCCTAGAGGGGAGCCCGCCGCTCGGGCGAGGACCCGACGGCCGTCCGGTGCCGGCTCCGCTGGATCAGGTCAGCAGCCACGCGACGACGAACAGCACCAGGATGGCCGCGGCGATGGGTCCCGCCCACCCGGTCACGATGCGGTTCATGAACCCGCGCGCCTGCGCGGTGTCGGACTCGGCGTTCGGATCCACGCGCTGCTCTCCGGTCGTCGGTCAGGCGGCGGGTGAGATCCAAGCCGCAGGTGGCAGCAGACAGGCCGGGTCGACCCGCCGCACCCGCCGATCGGCCGTCCCGAGGGTGTCGGGGTCGACGACCCCGCGTTCGACCGCGACCGTGAAGCAGCCGGCGGCGTGCGCGCTGGCGACCCCGGTCGGGGTGTCCTCGACGGCGGTGCACCGTCGCGGGTCGAGGCCGAGCGCGGCGGCGGCGCGCTGGTAGGGCTGCGGGTCGGGCTTGTGCGCCGTGACGTCGTCCGCGCCCACGACGGCGCGCACCAGGTCCGCGATCCCACCACGTTCGAGGCAGCGCAGGACGTGGGAGCGCGTCGAGGACGAGGCCACCGCGACCGGGACGCCGGCGGCCACCACGTGTCGGAGGGTGGCGACCGCGTCCGGGAACAGCTCGAGGTGGTCGGCGTGGATGCGGGCGGCGTGGGCGCGCAGCTCGGCCCGGAACCGTTCGCGATCACCGAGGTCGGCACGGGCCGAGAAGTGCTCGAACCCCCGGGGCCAGGCGTGCCCGATGATCGCGGCGTGGTCCTCGTCGGTCACCTCGACCCCCCGCTCGGCGAGCACCTCGCGCCAGGCTCGGGCCGCCAGGGGTTCGGTGTCGGCGAGGGTGCCGTCGCAGTCGAAGATCACGCCGGCCGGGAGCGCGCCGCGGCGGCTCACACCGGCGGCTCCGGGTCGTACTGGACGTAGCGTCGCACCTCACGCGCCCGTTCGACGCTGTCGAGCCGGGCGACGAGGTGGAGCGCGACGTCGATGCCCGCCGAGACGCCGGCCGCCGTGATGACGTCGCCGTCGTCCACGAACCGGTCCTCGGGGCGCACCTCGATGCCGTGACCGAGCTCGGCGAGCCGATCGAGCGTGCTCCAGTGCGTGGTGGCGGGCCGGCCGTCGAGCAGGCCGGCGTCGGCGAGGACGAGGGAACCGGTGCAGACGCTCACCAGCAGGGTCCCGGCGGCGTGCAGGCCCCCGACCCAGGCGCGGACCGCCTCGTCGCCGAGGTGCGCCCGGGTCCCGGTGCCACCGGGGTACACCAGGACGTCCACCGGCCCGAGATCGTCCCACGTCCGGTCGGCGAGGACGCGCAGCCCCTTGGCGCAGCGGACCGGTCCGGGGCCGCGCGCCACCGTGACGAGCTCGACCCCGGGTCGCTCACCGGCGGCCTCGACCACCTGACGCCAGGAGCCGAGGATCTCGTACGGGCCGGCCCAGTCGAGCTCCTCCGCGCCGTCGAACAGGTGCACCGCGATGCGCATCAGGAGCCACCGCCGCTGGCCTCGGGGAGCGGCACCTGTGCCCCCTGACCGCGCCCAGCGAGGTCCACCACGGCGCGCGCGACCGCGAGCGGGTGCTCCTCGTGGACGAAGTGCCCCGCGCCCGGTACGGGGACGAGGGTCGCGTCGAGGTCGTGCGCGACCCGGGGAGCGAGGGAGAACGGGGTGGCCGGATCCTCCTCCCCCCACACCACGGCGGTCGGGACCCGCATCCGGTTGACGCCCGGCGGGTCGGGCAGCACCGGCACGCGTGAGCGAACGCGGCGCAGAGCGTGATCGAGCACCGCTCGGCGCGACAACCCCCGGTAGTAACGCAGCCACGCGGAGGGGTGCGCGGCGATGGCCTCCGCGTAGGTGTCGA
>CAYSTY010000446.1:0-2297 GCA_964433685.1 uncultured Actinomycetota bacterium
TCCTCGACGTCACCCACCAGGTGGAGCTGCTCGACCTGCTCACCGAGCGCAACCGCGAACACGGCACGACCGTGGTCATGGTCCTGCACGAGCTGAACCTCGCCGCCCGGTACGCCGACCACCTGGTGGTGATGCACGCGGGCCGCCTGGTCGCCGAGGGCGCGCCGGACCAGGTGCTCACCGAACGGACGGTCCACGAGGCGTTCGCCCTGGACGCGCGGGTGGTCACCGACCCCGTCTCCGGTTCCCCGTTGATCGTCCCCATCGGGCGCTACCACGGTGCGCACCTGGGCTTGGAGACCACCGCTGGGTAAGGCTAGGTTCACCTAACTCAGACCTGCCCGCCTCGGCGCCCCGCGCCACGCACGCCCAGGAGACCCACGTGCGCTCTCGTCGCACCGCCCTGCTCGCCGGCGTCCTCGCCGCCGCGCTGACCCTCACCGCCTGCGGTTCCGACGCCGAGCCGGACGCGCCCGACGGCGCCGCGGGCGAGGCCGACGACGGCGCGACCGATGACGGCGCGACCGTCGCCGGCGACGCCGCCGCGGGGGGCTTCCCGGTCGAGATCGAGCACGCGTTCGGCGCCACCGAGATCACCGAGGAGCCGGGCCGGGTCGTCACCTGGGGCTGGGGCTCGACCGAGGCCGCCATCGCCGTCGGTGTGCACCCGGTCGCGATGACCGAACAGGTCTGGACGGTGGGCGAGGGCGGCCAGCTCCCGTGGATCGAGGAGGCGATCGAGGCCGACGGCGGTGAGCTGCCGACGCTGCTGACCGACGACTTCGCCGCCCCGCCCTACGAGGAGATCATCGCGCAGGAGCCGGACCTGATCCTGGCCCCCTACTCCGGCCTCGACGAGGAGCAGTACGAGCTGCTCAGCGAGATCGCGCCCACCGTGGCCTACCCCGACGGGCCCTGGGCGACCCCGTGGCGCGAGGTGATCGAGATCGTCGCCCGGTCGCTCGGCCGGGAGGACGCCGGTCAGGAGGTGCTCGATCGGATCGACACCTTCTTCGCCGAGCAGGCCGACGCCCACCCCGAGTTCGAGGGTGTGACCATCGCCAACGTGTGGGACGGTGACGGCACCATGTCGGTCTACACCTCGCTCGACCCGCGGGTGTCGATGCTGACCGAGCTCGGGTTCGTGGTCTCGGACGCCGTCGACGAGCTCGACACCGACTCCGCCGAGGACAACTTCTACTACGACATCAGCTACGAGCAGCTCGACGAGCTCGAGGCCGACCTGATCGTCAGCTACCACGCCAGCCAGGACGAGGCCGATGCGTTCCTCACCAAGTCCGAGGTGCAGGCCATCCCGGCGGTCGCCGAGGGGCGCGTCGCCCAGGTGGTCGGCACCGAGCACGTGTCGTCGGTGTCCCCGCCGACCGCGCTCAGCGTCGAGTGGGGCATGCCGGACCTGATCGCGTCGCTGGCCACCGCCCTCGAGGGCTGACCCTCACGCCGGCCGATCAACCGGCGGGGGCGCCGATCGCCACGCAGTCGGGACAGCGGGCGTGGAAGGTCACGTCGACCCCGAGCAGTTCGAACCCGTGTCGGTCGACGTCCGGCAGCCACGGATCGTCGACGTGGACGTCCAGCATGCTGCCGCAGTCGACGCACAGCAGGTGGTGGTGGTGCTCCCCGACGTTCGGGTCGAAGCGCTTGCGACCGTCGGCGTGGGTGACCTCGGTCAGCTCCCCCATCGCCACCAGCTCGTGCAGGGTGTTGTAGACCGTCGCGAGGCTGACCTCCGGCAGGGCCGCCCGCGCGCGTTCGAACACCTCGTCGGCGGCGAGGTGGACGTGCTCGCCGGTCATCACCTCGGCGATGACGCGGCGTTGCGCGGTCATGCGCCAGCCACGCTCGCGCAGGCGCGACACCAGCGGTTCCACGGCGGTCCTCGGAGCGGTGGCGGAGGTGGGGGGACGGTGCCCTCGACGCTACCAGAGAGCTTCGAAGAGCAGGTTGCTTCCAGGCTTGGAACTGTTCTAGGTTAGGTCCGCCGCACGTGGGACGACGTCGATCGGTACCGCTCCGGCCTCGTCCCCGATGGCCAGCGACCCAGACCCTTCCGAGCCAGATCCTCGAGCCAGACCGCCAAGGAGACGACGTGTCCGACCAGAAGCCCACGAGCCGTGAGTGGGCCGCCCGCACCACGCCGAGCCTGCAGGGCAACGAACACTGGTGGCCCGACCAGCTCTCGCTCAACGTCCTCCACCAGAAGCACCCGGACGCCAACCCGTTCGACGAGGAGTTCCGCTACCAGGACGCGTTCGCCGAGCTCGACGTCCAGGAGC
>CAYSTY010000447.1:0-2289 GCA_964433685.1 uncultured Actinomycetota bacterium
AGGGGAAGTCGGCGGGTGCCGGGTTCTACGAGTACGAGGACGGCAAGCGCACCCGGCTGTGGCCCGGCCTGGTCGAGCACTTCCGCGACGAGACGGTCGACCTGCCGCAGGAGGACCTCGTCGAGCGGATGCTGTTCGCCGAGGCCATCGAGACCGTCAAGTGCTTCGACGAGGGCGTGCTGATGACCCCTCAGGACGCCAACATCGGCTCGATCTTCGGCATCGGGTTCCCGGCGTGGACCGGCGGGGTCGTCCAGTACATCGACCAGTACGCCGGTGGCACCACGGGCTTCGTGGCCCGCTGCAAGGAGCTGGCCGACCGCTACGGCGAGCGCTTCCAGCCCCCGGCGTCCCTGGTCGCCAAAGCCGAGTCCGGCGAGCCGTTCCGTAGCTGACCGCACCGCTGCACGTCCGAGGGCGCCCTCCGGGGCGCCCTCGGCGCGTCGGGCCCCGCCCGTCCCACGGCCGGGAGAGCGTGGACACCAACGTCGCCGGCTCCCTAGCCTGCCTGGGTCGGGAGCGCGTCCGCCACGAGGTAGGGAGAAGGTTGGACCTCCTCGGTGCGTTGCAGTGGGTGCAGGCGGTCCTGTTCGCCGGGCTGGGCCTGGCCGCGCTGGTGTCGTACGCCCGGCGACGCACGCGCCCCACGGCGTACGCCGCCGCCGCGTTCGGGACGCTGGCGATCGTCACCTTGCACGGGCGGGTGACCGCCACGCTGGGGCTGGACTCCCCCGAGCTCGTGCGCGACCTGACGACCGGCATCATCGTCGCCTTCCCGTGGTTCCTGGCCGCGTTCGTGTGGTCCCTCGAAGGGCCGCTCCCCCGGTGGCTGCGCATGGCCGGTGTCGGCACGGGCCTCGTCGCGGCATCGCTGCTCGTGCTGCCACCGCTCGGTGACGCCGCGGACCGGCCAGCCGCGATCCAGGCGTTCGTGGTCGGTGTGGCGCTGCTGTGGATCGGTCTCGTCGGCGCGGCAGCCGTGCACCTGTGGCGGGTCGGGCGCGCCCAGCACGTCGTACGCGCCCGGACCCGCCTGCTGGCCAGCGGCGGCGTGTCGCTCTCCGGCGCGCTGCTGTTGGCCGCCGTCCTCCCGTCGGGGGCCCGTGGGATCGCCACGGTCACCCTGCTGCTGTCCGCCGTGGCGGCGGTCCTGTTCGCGGCCGGCGTCGCGCCGCCGCCCGTGCTGCGGTGGTACTGGCGCCAGCAGCAGAGCCAGCAGATGCATCGGATGCAGACCGCGCTCGTCGCCGCGGTCACGCCCGAGGAGGTGGCCGCGGCCGTCACGCCGGTCGTCGCCGACACCTTCGGGGCCGGCGCGTTGTGCGCGGACCCCGCCGGACGGCTCGTCACCAGCCACGGGATCGGCCGTCGGGATGCGGACGCGCTGGCCGACCAGCTGGTAGTCGGCCGGGCGCGCGACACCGACGTCCAGGTGCTCGAGGTCGACGGCTGGCAGCTCGCCGTCCACACCTCGCCCTACGCGCCGCTCTTCGGCGAGGACGAACGTGACCTGCTCGCGCGGTTCGGGCTGCAGTTCCGCCTCGCGCTGCAACGGGCCGAGCTGTTCATCGCGCACCGACGCGATCGTGACGAGCTCGAGCGCTCGAGCCGCGACATGCAGGCGATGCTGGTCGGGTTGTCGCACGATCTGCGCAGCCCGGCGGTCACCATCAGCACGTACGCCGCGTTGCTGCGCGACGCCCGTGACGACGACGACCGCGAACAGATGGTCGAAGGCATCCGCGACAGCTCCGCCTACCTCGACCGCCTCGTCGACGGGCTGCTCGAGCTGTCGCGCATCGGCCGCAACGACGGCGAGCCTGAGCCCGTCGCCCTCGGGGACGTCGTCGACGGGGTGAGCCGACGCCTCGTCGCCACCCACCCGGGCGTGCGCGTGGAGGTGTCCACCGCGCTGCCGACCATCCGCGTCGACCGCCTGCGTATCGAGCAGGTCGTCGACAACCTCCTCGGGAACGCGGCCAAGCACGGCGGCCGGGAGGACCTGACCATCACGATCGCCTGGCACCCCGCCGCGACCGCCGACGACGGGGTGCTGGTCATCTGCGACGACGGCCGCGGCGTGCCCGAGGCCGAACGCGAGCACGTCTTCACCCTGTTCCGGCGGGGGTCGGGTGCATCCGTCGCCGGCAGCGGGGTGGGTCTCGGGCTCGTCCGCCGCATCGTGGAGTCCTACGGCGGCACGATCCGCTTCGCGCCGAGCGACCAGGGGGCTCGGGTCGAGATGACCGTGCCCGCCTCCCTGCTGTGCGCCGACGCCGGTGCACCGAC
>CAYSTY010000448.1:0-2287 GCA_964433685.1 uncultured Actinomycetota bacterium
CCCGAGGTGACCGCGACCCGTGAGGTCACCGCACCGACCGTGTGGCTGTGCGGTCCGGACGCCGAGGACGACGCCTGCGTCGGCGACCTCGACGCGACCGTCGTGCGCCCCGACGGGACCCGCGAGGTGGAACCGTTCACCCCCGCCAACGATCCCGGCGTGGACTGCTTCTACCTCTACCCGACGGTGTCGCAGGCCGAGGCGCGCAACGCGCCGCTCGAGGTCACCGCGGAGATCCGCGACGTCGCGCACGCGCAGGCCGCCCGGTTCGGGGAGGTCTGCCGGGTCGTCGCCCCCATCTACCGGCAGGTCACCGTGCTCGGGCTGCTGAGCGGTGCGATCACCGACGACGAGGCGCGCGACCTCGCGTTCGGGGACGTGGTGTCCGCGTTCAACGACCACCTCGCCTCGTCGGGGGAGCGTCCGTTCGTCCTCGTCGGGCACTCCCAGGGCGCCATGGATCTCACCCGCCTCGTCGCCGAGCGCATCGAGGGCGACCCGCAGGTCCGCGCGCGGATGGTCAGCGCGCTGCTGATCGGCGGCGAGGTCACGGTGCCGGTCGACGCGGACGTCGGCGGCTCGTTCCTCACCGTGCCGGCGTGCCGGTCCGCCGACCAGACCGGCTGCGTCGTCGCCTACAACAGCTTCGACGACGTGCCACCTCGGTTCGCGTTCTTCGGCCGCGGTGGGCACGGCGAGGAGGTCCTGTGCGTCAACCCGGCCGCGCCCGGAGGTGGTGCGGCGCCGCTGCGGCCCTACCTGCCGACGGCGGGACGGGCCGGGTTCGACACACCGTTCGCGGCAGCGGAGGGTGGGGTCACGGGGGAGTGCCGACGGGAGGGCGCGGCGAGCTGGCTGCAGGTCGACATCGATCCGGCGCTCGAGTTCGACGTCGCGTCCGGTCGTGCAGCTGCCGGCCCGGCGTGGGGGCTGCACGTGGGCGACGTGAACCTCGCGCTCGGCGACCTGGTCGACCTCGTGCGCACGCAGGTGGCGGCGCACGACGCGGCAGGTGCGGGCTCCTAACCTCGGCGACCCGCCACCGGCCCGAGGTGATCGATGTCCGCAGCATCCCCGCTCGTCCCCCGCGAGATCCTGTTCGGCAACCCCGAACGCGACCAGCCGAGCGTGTCCCCGGACGGGACGCGGCTGGCGTGGCTCGCCCCGGACGAGGGGGTGCTGAACGTCTGGGTCGGCGGCACCGACCTGTCGGACGCGCGGGTGGTCACCGCCGACCGGGACCGCGGCATCCACACCCTGGCGTGGGCGCACGACGGCCGGCACCTGCTGTACGTCCAGGACGCCGGTGGGGACGAGAACTGGCGCCTGCACGCGGTCGACCTCGAGTCGGGCGAGGACCGCGACCTCACCCCGTTCGACGAGGTGCAGGCGCGCGTGGTCGGCCTCGACGAGCGGTTCCCCGACGACGTGCTGGTCGGGCTCAACCGCGACCGGCCCGAGCTCCACGACGTCTACCGGCTCCACCTGCCGACCGGGGAGCTGACCAAGGTGCTCGACAACCCCGGGTTCGTCGGGTTCGTGGTCGACGCGTCGTTCCGGGTCCGTGGCGGTGCGGCGCCGACCCCCGAGGGCGGGCTGCAGATCCTGGTGCGCGACGACGAGGACAGCGACTGGCGCCTCCTGCTGGAGGTCGGCCACGAGGACGCGCTCGGGACCGGGCCGGTCGCGTTCTCCCGCGACGGCTCGCAGCTGCTGGCGATCAGCTCGGTCGGTGCGAACGCGAGCCGGCTCGTGCGCATCGACCTCGCCTCCGGGGACGAGGAGGTGGTCGCCGCCGACGAACGCTACGACGTCGCCGACGTCCGGCTCGACCCCGACACCTACGAGGTGCAGTGGGTCAGCTTCCTGCGCGAACGGCTCCACCACGAGCCGCTGGACGCGTCCGTGGAGGCCGACCTCGCCTTCCTCGCCGAGGCCGAACGCGGCGAGGTGATGGTCCTCGACCACGACCACGGCGACCGGCGCTGGGTGGTCGGCTACCGCCGTGACGACGGCCCCACCCGCTACCACCTCTACGACCGTGACGCGCGCGAGCTGACCTTCCTGTTCGAGGACCGCCCGGCCCTCGGCAGCTACGAGCTGGCCCGCATGGAGCCGTTCACGGTGACCGCGCGGGACGGGCTCGAGCTGCACGGCTACCTCAGCGCGCCGGCGGGGGTCGAGATCAGCGGGCTGCCGACGGTGCTCGTGGTGCACGGCGGACCGTGGGCGCGCGACACCTGGGGCTACCACCCCGAGGTGCAGTGGCTGACCAACCGCGGCTACC
>CAYSTY010000449.1:0-2286 GCA_964433685.1 uncultured Actinomycetota bacterium
ACGAGGTTGCGCGGCGCGAGGATGTAGCGCTTCTCGCCGTCGTGGTAGTGCAGCAGCGCGATCCGCGCGGAGCGGTTCGGGTCGTACTCCACCGCCGCGACGGTCGCGGGCACGCCGTCCTTGTGACGACGGAAGTCGATCACGCGGTACTTGCGCTTGTGCCCACCACCACGGTGCCGGCTGGTGATCCGGCCGTGGACGTTGCGGCCCGCCTTCTTGGGCAGGGGTGCGAGCAGCGACTTCTCCGGCGACGATCGGGTGATCGTCTGGAAGTCGCTGACGGACCCGCCGCGCCGTGCGGGCGAGGTCGGCTTGAACTTGCGGATGGCCATGGGGCTGCCTTCGGGGAGGTCCTGGTCGGCGCTGGGCTACAGCCCGGCGTCGAACAGCTCGATCTCATCACCGGGCGCGAGGGTCACGATCGCGCGCTTGGTGTCGGCACGCTTGCCCACGATCAGACCGCGGCGCTTGCGCTTGCCGGCGCGGTTGAGCGTGTTCACGTTGGTCACGCGGACGTCGAAGATCGACTCGATCGCCTGACGGATCTCGGTCTTGTTGCTGCGGGGGTCGACGACGAAGGTGTACTTGCCCTCGTCGAGCAACCCGTAGGTCTTCTCGGAGATGACCGGCCGCAGGATGATGTCGCGGGGGTCCTTCACTTGGTCACCTCCTGGTCGTCGCCGGCGACCGGGGTGCTCGTGCGACGACCGGTCCCGATCAGCTCGAGCGCGGCCTCGTCGAACACGACCACGTCGCTGCGGAGCACGTCGTAGGTGTTGAGCTGGTCGACGGTCAGGGTGTGGACGTGCGGCAGGTTGCGGAACGAGCGCAGCGTCGGCTGGTGGAGGTCACCGAGCACGACCAGCACCCGCCGCACCTCGCCGTGTCCGAGGGCGCCGAGGGCCGCGACCGCGTCGCGGGTCTTGGGCGCCTCGAAGGCCAGGTCGCGGACGACGGTGACCGCTGCGAGGTTGGCACGGTCGGTCAGCGCGGAGCGCAGGGCCGCACGCTTGACCTTCTTGTTGACCCGCAGCGCCCAGTTGGAGGGGGTCCGGCCGTGGGCGGTACCACCGCCGACCCACTGGGGGGCGCGGATCGAGCCCTGGCGTGCGCGGCCGGTGCCCTTCTGGCGGAACGGCTTGGCGCCACCACCGGCGACCTCGGCGCGGGTCTTGGTCTTGTGGGTGCCCTGGCGGGCGGCGGCGAGCTGTGCGGTGACCACCTGGTGCATCACCGGCACGTTGACGTCGCCGGAGAACCAGGCCTCGGGCAGGTCGATCGAGCCGACCGTGGAGCCCTGCAGGTCCTTGACATCCACCGTCTTCGCGGGCTGCGTACTCGCTGTCGCTGCGTTCGACATCAGGCATCACCACCCTGGGTCGCGGCGACACGCGCCTTGACGGCGTCGCGCACGAGGACGATCGAGCCGTCGGGCCCCGGGACGGCCCCGGACACCAGCAGCAGGTCGTGCTCGGTGTCGGTGGACACCACGCGCAGGTTCTGGAGCGTGACCCGCTCGCCACCGGTGCGGCCGGCCATGCGGTGACCCTTGAAGGTGCGGCCAGGTGTGGCACACGCACCGACGGCGCCGGGGTGACGGTTCTTCTTCTTGATCCCGTGCCCGTCGCCCATGCCGCGGAAGTTGTGCCGCTTCATGACGCCGGCGTAACCCTTGCCCTTGCTGGTACCGGTGACGTCGATCTGTTCGCCAGCGGCGAAGGCGTCGACGGTGACGGTGGCCCCGACCTCGGGCAGCGGCGCACCGTCGGCGAGCCGGATCTCGACCAGCACCTTGGCGCTGTCGAGCCCCGCCTTGGCGAGGTGGCCGGCGAGCGGCTTGTTCACGTGCTTCTTGGACCCGTAGGCGAGCTGGACGGCGGTGTAGCCGTCCGTCTCCGGGGTCTTGACCTGGGTGACGGTGCAGGGGCCTGCCTGCACGACCGTCACGGGCACGACGCGGTGTTCGTCATCGAACACCTGCGTCATCCCGAGCTTCACCCCCAGGATGCCCTTGGAAGCCATGGTCGTTCCTCTCAGCGTTCTGCGTGTGGCGCCGGAGCGCGGGTGCCTGCTCGTACGCCGCCCGCGGTGGGCGTGGCGCCGGTGGTCAGAGCTTGATCTCGATGTCGACGCCGGCCGGCAGCGACAGGCCCATCAGCTTGTCGATGGTCTTCTGCGTGGGCTGGTGGATGTCGATCAGGCGCTTGTGCGTGCGCATCTCGAAGTGCTCACGCGAGTCCTTGTACTTGTGGGGCGAGCGGATCACGCACCACACGTTGCGCTCGG
>CAYSTY010000450.1:0-2282 GCA_964433685.1 uncultured Actinomycetota bacterium
CCGGCGGCGAACACCTTCGGACCACCGGTGACGATCAGGGCACGGACGTCGTCGCGCTCGGTCGCCTCGGTCGCCGCCTCGGCGATCTCGCGCCAGACCTGCACCGACAGCGCGTTCATCGGCGGCCGTTCCAGGCGCAGCGTCCCCACACGGGTGGCCGCATCCACGTCCAGACGGACGAACTCGCGCACGGTGCACTCCCAAGGTCGGTGGCGGCCGAGTCTAACGGTGGGTCCCGCCGGACTCCTCCCCTGCGTCGGACGCCGTGGCACGCTGCGCAGTCACCGACCCCGGAGGCCCCGCGGTGTCCAGCTCACACGACGCCCACGACCACGCACCGGACTGCGCTACCGCCCACGGTGAGGCAGCGTCCGACGCGACGGAGCACCCGGCCGGGACCCTCGTCGCGGTGTACGCCGGTCCGGTCGCCGAGGTGCTGCTGCGGTGGGGTCGCGAGCTCGGCTACGCCACCGTGCTCCTCGACCCCGACCCTGGCCGGCCGACCGACGCCCACCGCGCCGCTGCCGACCAGGTCGTCACCGACCCGGCGGCGCTGGAGGTCGATGACACCTGTGACGTCGTGGTCACCGACCACCACCGCGACGACATCGGCCCGGTCATGGCACCGCTCGTCCGGGCGCGGCCGCGGTGGATCGGCATCATGGGTTCGCCGCGGCACGAGGGGCCGCACCGGGCGGCCCTGACCGCCGAGGGCGTCGAGGACGAGCTGATCGAGACCGTGCACCGCCCGATCGGCCTCGACATCGGTTCGCACACGCCCGCGGAGATCGCCCTGTCGACGCTGGCGGGCCTGGTCGCCGCCCGCAACGGCCGCGCCGGCAGCTTCCCGGCCCAGCGCTGAGCAACCTCACCATCGGCCGGCGCCCCCGCTGAAGCACCCTCACCCGCCCGGGGCGCAGGACTCGATCTCCTCCCTCACGCGGGCGGTGAGGCCGAACATGTCCTCGACGTAGTCGAGCAGCGGGGCCAGCTCGGAGATCCGGGAGGGCTGCGATCTCACGGCCTCGAGGAACGCCCTGAAGGGTCTGGTGTCGCCGTGCCCCAGGAGTTCCTCCCAGAACGAGTACGCGATGACGTCCTCGAGCTCCTCCGTCACACCTCGGTCGAGGATCGCCAGGAGCAGACCGAACCCCGCGTCGGGGTCGTCGATCGCGAGCCCCACGCACTCCTCGAGGGTCGGGAACGCCGGGACGTCCAGCGTCGGTCCCGCGCTGCGGAGGGCGGCACGACGCAGCGCCGCGCGCAGGGCAGCTGCGTCGCGTCGGCACGGAGCCCTTCGATCAGCCGATCAGCATCCAACTCGGATCATCTGTGTGAGGTGACGACGACTGCCAGAGCGAGGTGCGAGCAGATCGCGTCGTCTCTGGGCGGCGGTGCGTCGATCGCCGAACGCCGTCGACGGTGATCTCACTCCTCGACCGCCGACAGGAAGACGAGCGCCGTCGAGGGACACGAACGCAGGCTCGATCAGCGTGCCACCCACGAACGCTGTACCCGCCGCGTGGGTGTAGGCGGAGCATGCGCTCTCGAGTCGCACCGGACAAGCTGCAGAAGCCCACTACATGGACTGGATCTCGTCCCCTGTGTCGAAGAACTTGTCCAAATACATATCGTCAGGGAGACTACTTCGTCTCACGAGCGAGAACAGTTCCGAACCATCTGCGCGGGGCGCTTCGTTCATCTCGAAGCCTTGCGCGAACGGGAGGCAACGTCCACCGACGATGCGTGCATGGCCTCGCGCATCAGCCTCGGCCTTCTCTAAGGCAGAGTCAATTGAGCTAGTCCTCCAGTAAGTGATTCGCTCCTCGTAATAGCCATCGGGGATTCGAATCACGCATCGTACGGCGAAATGCCTAAACAGGGTCTTCCCCACGGTGGTGGGTGAGCCGGTCGCAGGTGCTTGGTGAAGACACGTACGGCCTCGATGCTCGAGGTGTCTAAGCCAACCGAGCGACCGAGGCCGTACGCGTGTCCCAACCTACCCCTGTCCAGGGGTGGAGCGAGCTGCTGCTCGCCCTGCCCGAGTTCATCCTGACCAACGCCTACATCGACGACGAGGGCGAGCTCGTCGCCCGCGTTGAGCTGCCACGTGGCCTGCAGCCGTGCACGCGCTGTGGAGTCATCGACCCCCATCGGGTGCATGACCGTAGGAGCCACACCGTCCGTCACCTGCCCGTCGCCGGGCGCGCCACCAGGCTGGTGTGGGACAAGCGGCTGTTGGCCTGCGTGGAGGGGTGCGGCACGTTCACCGAGCGGACCGC
>CAYSTY010000451.1:0-2276 GCA_964433685.1 uncultured Actinomycetota bacterium
CCGAAGTTCAGCAGCCCGGTGTAGCCGAAGTGCACGTTCAGGCCGATCGCGGCGAGCGCGAAGATGGCCGAGAACTCGCCGACGCCAGCGCGTACGGCGTTGCTCAGGATCGTTCCCCAGTCCACGACTCAGGCCTCCTCAGCCGACACGCTGCTTCTTGCCCAAGATGCCTTGGGGTCTGACGAGCAGGACCAGCACCATCACGAACAGGGCGCCCACGTTCTTGAGGTCCGGGGCGACCACCAAGGTCGACATCTGGACCAGGATCCCGATCAGGAGGCTGCCCACCAGCGCGCCGTACGCGGTCCCGAGACCACCGAGGATGACACCGGCGAACATCAGCAGCAGCAGGATGAAGCCCATCTGCCAGCTGACCTGCTGGGACAGACCGAAGAACACCCCGCCGAGCGTGGCGAGCCCACCGCCGACGCCCCAGACCCACAGGATGACCCGCTCCACGTCGATGCCCGACGCCTCGGCGAGGTCCTTGTTACCGGCGACCGCGCGCATCGCCTTGCCGATCTTGGTCCGCTGCAGCATCAGGCCCACGCCGCCGAGGATCACCAGCGACAGGACGATGACGATGACGTCCTTGGGCACGATGCGGAACGGGCCGAAGTTCCACGCGGACTGGACCGCGTACTGCGCGAACGGGCGGGTCCGTCCGTCGAAGATGAACAGGAACAGGTAGCGCAGGAAGATGGACAGACCGATCGAGACGACCAGCATCGCGATCAGGCCGGTGCCCCGTCGGCGCAGCGGACGCCACAGGCCGAGGTCGAGCGCCATCCCGCCCATCCCGCCGACCACCAGGCCGATGAGCACCGCCGGGACGAGGTGGATGCCGAGCACCTGGTTGATGAACCAGACCGACAGCGCCCCGAAGGTCACCAGCTCACCGTGCGCGAAGTTGACCAGGCCGGTGGTCCCGAAGATCAGCGACAGCCCGATGGCCGCCATCGCGATGATGAGACCGAACTTGATGCCCTCGATCAGCAGCTGCACCGCGGTGACCAGCACCTGGGTGTTGGCCTCGCGCGTGCCCTCGCCGAGCGGGTACAGCAGGGGCCGGGACTGGTTGGCCCGGATCGAGAACTCGAGCGTCGCCCGGTCGGGGTTGCGCAGCTCCGCCCCCTCGGGGAGCGTGTCCTCGATGAGGGTCGCCGAGTAGTCACCCGGGCCGGGCAGGTCGAGGGTGAAGGAGCCGTCCTCGCCGGTGACCGCCGTGCCGACCTCGTCACCGTCGGCGGTCTCGACCACGATCTCGACGCCTTCGGACCCGCCCTCATCGGTCTCGATCGTCCCGCGGACCGACTCGGGCGCCTCCTGGGCGAACGCCCCGACGGCGCTCGAGAGCAGGCCCCCGAGCACGAGGACCAACAACAGCAACACTCGACGCACGCCACGTTCCCTTCGTGGGCCCGACCGGACGCGCGGAGACTAGGAGGACGGACCCCTGCGACGTGGCGACTTCGACGAACCGCCCGCTCACCGCATCGGGAGGTGACGGCACGGCCGCAGCCGGTTAGTAGGTTCAGACCGCCTCGTGCAGACCCGGCGGCAGCTGCCCGTCGACCTTCTCCCACACCTTGGCGGCGCCGCGGCGGGCGACCAGGCGCGCGACCCCGATGAGCACCCCGGTCGCCGCGGTCCACGCGAGCGCCTCGACCCAGTCGGTCTCCGGGTCGGCGGGGTTGACCGGCGGCTCGTGACCGACCTGCTGCTGCCACACCGTGGTCACGGCCTTGCGGGCGGCGACGGCCGCGCCGATGGAGGTCACGGCGGCCAGGGCCTTCCAGAGGGCGGGCTTCACGGACGGCTCCTCGACGGTCGGAAGCCGCATCCTGCCCGTCCGACGCGGCCGGGGGTGAGGTCGCCCCCGGCCGGCCGGCCAGCGTGGTTCAGCCCTCGTCGTCCGCCGCGTCGGTCCCGAGGTCCTCGACCCCGATGCCCTCGAGCTCGGCGGCCTGCTCGAGCAGGTCCTGGGCCCGACCGACCTCGGTCTGGTAGGTGCCGAGGTCCCCGTCACGCAGCGCCACCTCGGCGCGAGCGAACGCGGACAGCGCCTGCTCGAGCAGCTGCGTGGCGTCCCCGCCCGGTGCCGCAGGTTCGCCATCGGTGTCGGTGTCGGTGTCCGGATCGGCCGGGGTCTCGGCGTCGGTGTCCGGATCGACCGGGACGTCCTCGTCGCTGGTCGGGTCGGCGACCGAGATCGGGCCTTCCTCGGCGTCGATGATGGACTCGGGCACCTCGATGCCGAGCAGCTGGCCGAGCGC
>CAYSTY010000452.1:0-2275 GCA_964433685.1 uncultured Actinomycetota bacterium
GTCGCGTAGGCGGCGACGCCCGCGCCCACGCCGGTGATCGTGCCGAGCGCGCGGAGGGTCCGGCTCACGGGGCCCCGTCCGGCCCACCGCCGCCACCGCCGCCACCGGGCCCGCCGCCACCGCCGGGTCCTCCGCCGCCACCGGGCCCGCCGCCGCCACCGGGCCCGCCGCCGCCACCGCCGCCGCCGGGCGGCTCAGGCGAGCCGCCGCCGTCGTCGCTGGGGGGTGGGCTCGGCTCCTCGGACCCGCCGTCGTCCGGCGGTGGGTCCGGTGCACCCTCGACGAGCACGCCGACCTCGACCACCACGACCGACACGCCGGGCTCGTTGCGGGGCAGGGCGCTGCCGGCGCTGGGGGACTGGCGCAGCACGCGGCCCTCGAGGCCCGGGTCGGTGACGTTGACGTCGACCCGGTTGACCCCGTACCCGGCCGCGGTCAGCACGTCGACGGCCTGGTCGAGGGTCAGCCCGACCACGTCGGGCACCTCCGGGATCGAACCGGTGCCGTCGGAGATCTCCAGGGTGATCTGGGACCCGAGGGGCGCACGGGTGCCCGCCCGGGGGTCCTGGCGCAGGAACGTGCCCGCCGAGCGGTGGTCCTCGACCTCGCGGACCCGCAGGCGGAAGCCCGCCGCGAGCGCGATCTGTTCCGCCTCGGCGACCGACGAGGCGCGCAGCACGTTCGGGACCGACCCGGACGGCAGCGGACCGGGGCTCGGGAAGCTCTGCGGGTCGAAGCGTTGCACCGCCTGGCGCATGTAGTCGGCCCACATGGGGGCGGGGATGGTCCCGCCGAACACGCGGGGGCGGTACTGACCGGCGATGGTGACGTTCTCGAGCGTGCGCGCGCTCGGTTCGGGGCAGACCCACACCTCGCCGGACTGGAAGGTGTCGCCCTCACCGGTCCCGCACACCTCGCGGGCCGCGTCCTCGGTCTCGAACGCGAGCGTGCCGTTGTCGTAGCCGATCCACGCGGCGGTGGCCAGCTGCTTGATGTAGCCCACGAACCACGCGTCCACGTAGCTGTTGGTCGTCCCGGTCTTGCCGCGGGTGGGCCAGCGGCCGAGGTTGGCCACCGGCGCGGTTCCCCCGGCGCTGACCGGCCCCGACATCATGTCCACGACCCGGTCGACGACCTCCTCGTCGACCACCTGCTCGCAGTTGGGCTGGTGCTCCCACAGCACCTCGCCTTCGGCGTCCTCGATGCGGGTGATCGGGAACGGGGCGCAGCGCACGCCGCGGTTGGCCAGGGTCGCGTAGCCGGAGGCCATCGCCAGGGGGGTGATCTCGGTCGCGCCGAGGGACAGCGGGCAGACCAGGTCGCGCTCGGGGACGGGGTAACCGGTGAGGCGTTCGGCCATCTCGCCGGCCGTCTCCGGGCCGATGTCGGCGATGAGGTTGGCCATGTACACGTTGCTGGACTGCGCGACGGCGGCGTACATGTCGAGCACGCCGTTGCCGCCGGAGTTGTTGACCCGCCAGAGGCCACGGTCGTCGCCGGGGCAGCCCTCGATGCGCGCCGGGCCGGTGGCGTCCATGGTCAGGGCGGGCGACACGCCGTCCTCGAGCGCCGCGGCGACGAGGAACGGCTTGAAGGCCGAACCGGGCTGGCGGCCCTCGTTCTGGTTCCCGGTCGGGACGGCCGGGTTGACCTTGGTGCGGTCGCACAGCAGCTCGCCACGCGGGCCGGTCCCGACCCAGCTGTCGTCCTCGCTGCAGGTGCCGTAGGTCTTCGGCCCGACCGCCATCGTCAGGATCGCGCCGGTCTCCGGATCGATCGAGACGATCGCACCGGACGGCTCACGGGCCACCTCGTCGGCCGGTTCCTCGGCGTAGGTGAGGTGGTCGACGAGGGCTTCCTCGGCGAGCGCCTGCAGTTCGAGGTCCAAGGTGGTGTGGATGCGCAGCCCCGACTGGAACACCGTCCGCCGGCGTTCCTCGAAGGACGCGCCCATCGCGTCGAGCGCGTCGGTCTGGGAGCCGAGCGCCTGGGCGACGTCCTCGTTGGTCAACAGGCGCGACACCCACTCGACCCAGAACGGGTTCTCCGGCGGTGGTGCCTCGGAGATGCGCGGCTCGAGCTCCTCGGCGATCGCGGCCTCGGCCTGGGCGCGGGTGACGAACCCGTGGGTGGCCATCTGGCGCAGGACCACGTCGCGTCGGTCCCGGGCGTTCTGCGGGTCGGCGATCGGGTTGTTGCGCTCGGGGCTGCGCAGCATCCCGGCCAGCGTCGCGGCCTCGCCGAGGGTCAGCTCCTCGACGGGCTTGGAGAAGTA
>CAYSTY010000453.1:0-2273 GCA_964433685.1 uncultured Actinomycetota bacterium
CGGATGCCGTCGGCGGGGACGGGCGCGCCGGCGATCAGGTGCCAGCTGGCGAGCGCCCCGAGGCCGAGCAGGACCGACCCCACCGCGATGCGGCCGATCTCCGGGCTCGGGCGGGCGAGCACGACCAGCAGGCCGAACCAGGCGATCACGGGGGGGACGAGGTAGCCGGCGATGCCGAGCAACCCCCGGGCCACGGCCTCGAGGAAGTCGCCGACGGGACCCCCCGCCCCGGCGTACATCCCGAGGCCGGCCAGCACGCCGAGGAGCACGAGTCCGACACCGATGACGTCCTGCTTCTGTTCACCGAGGTGGGACACGAACGCCCGACCAGCCCGCCCGATGGGGCCGGGACCGTCACCGCCGCCCGATCGCGCCTTGGTGGGTGCCTTGGCCGCCACCTTCGTGGTCGCGTTGCTGCGCGTGCTCGTCGACGTCCGGGTCGTCGTACGGGGCTTGGTGGTGGTCCTCTGGCCGCCGCGCGTCCCCGTGGAGCGGGTCCCCGAGCGTGCGGGGGTCTTCGTCGTCGACGCCACGCGGACCTCCGGCGGACAGGCAGCTGTAGGACCCGTGGTCCACGGGTCGGCCCGCAGGGTACGCCCCGACCGACCCAGGTGGAACTACACGTTCGTCGGGCCGGACGGCCGCAGCTGGACCCAACCGCTGCCCCGACCGCTGCGAACCGGGTGTCGTCGCTGAGCCCTCACCCCGAGGGCCGCACGAGGGAGAACCGTTGAGACGCCTGATCGCCACGACCGCCATGACCAGCTTGACCCTCCTGGCCCTCGCCGGGACCGCGAGCGCCGACCACGAGGGCACGTCCTACGCCGGGACGCTGTCCGAGCTGAACGGCTCCGGTGGTTCCGGTGAGGTCGCCATCACCGTCTCCGAGGACGGCGAGACCTTCACCGTCGACCTCGACGCGTCGGGACTGAACCTCGACGGGCCCCACGCGATGCACATCCACGGGATCGTCGAGGGCGACGAGGTGGTGGCCTCGACCTGCCCGACGATGGCCGACGACGCCGACGGCGACGGGGTCCTGACCGTCGTGGAGGGCGTGCCGACCTACGGCGACATCCAGGTCTCGTTGACCACCGAGGGCGACACGAGCCCGGACTCCGGTCTGGCCGTGGAGCGCTACCCGGCGGGCACCTCGATCGACTACAGCCGGTCGGGTATCGCCATCCCCGAGACCCTGCGTCCGTCGATCGCCGCGCTCCACGTCGTGGTCCACGGCATCGACGAGAACGGCAACGGCACGCTCGACATGGACCAGGAGGAGCGGTCCTCGCTGACCGACGACCTGCCCCGTGAGGGCACGGCACCGGCCCTGTGCGGGACGTTGACCGCCGTCGCCGGCGGCCAGATCCAGACCGGTGCCGGTGGCACCGCGACCGAGACCTCGGACGCTGCGGGTACCAACGCGGCGCTGGCTGGCGCGGGGGTCCTGGCGCTCGGTGGTGGCGCGCTGCTGCGTCGTCGTCGCGTCGAGGGCTGAGCCCACCCACCCGTACCGACCGGAGGGAGCACCGTGACCGGGCCCGTGCCGATCCAACGACGCGCGTTCGTCGCGCTGAGCGTCGCCCTGGCCGTGAGCGCGACGCTCGCGAGCTGCTCCTCCGATGCCGCCCCGGCGGCGGGGTCCAGCACCCCGCCGCCGGCGGCGGCACCCGCCGACCCCGCACCACCCACCGACGCGGAGATCGCCGCCGCGTTCGCGGGTCACGAGGACGCCCACGCCTCCCACCACGGCCACCACGCGCCCGCGGCGGTGCGGTCGTTCCCCGACGGCATCGACGAGCCGGTGCGGATCGAGATCGCCGCCATCGGTGTCGACGCCGACCTGATCGACCTGGACCTGCAACGACCGGAGCCGGAGGTCCCCACCGACTTCGACCAGGCCGGCTGGTACACCGCCACCCGCGAACCGGGGGAGATCGGCCCGTCGGTCGTGGCCGGACACATCGACTCCACCGACGGCCCGGCCGTCTTCGCCCGCCTCGACGAGCTCGAGGACGGCGACGAGGTGACCGTCCACGGGGCCGACGGGCAGACGCGGACCTTCGCGGTGACCGGCTCGGGGCAGTACCCCAAGGACCAGCTGCCCCCCGAGGTCTTCGGCTTCGGCGATCCGGTCCCGGAGCTGCGCCTGATCACCTGCGGCGGCAGCTTCGACCGGGACGCGGGCAGCTACACCGACAACCTCGTGGTCTACACCCAGCTGGTCGACTGAACCCCGCCGATCGGGTCGACGGCTACGGGTCGACGGCTAC
>CAYSTY010000454.1:0-2260 GCA_964433685.1 uncultured Actinomycetota bacterium
CACGACGAGGTGGCCCGCCTCGTCCGGGACGCGCGCTACCGCTACTACGTGCTGTCCGACCCGCCGTTCACGGACGCGGAGTTCGACGCCTTGTTCCAGGAGCTGCTCGCCCTGGAGGCCGCGTACCCCTCGCTGGTCACCGCCTCCTCGCCCACGCAGCAGGTCGGTGCGCCGGTCGACACCGCGTTCCCGCCGGCACGGCACCCCGAACCGATGCTGTCGCTCGACAACGCGTTCTCGCGCGAGGAGCTGGTCGCGTGGGCCGAGCGGGTCACCAGACGGCTCGGCGACGACGCCGACCCGGTGACCTTCGTCTGCGAGCTCAAGATCGATGGCGTGGCGATCGACCTGGTCTACCGCGACGGGCTGCTCGAACGCGCCGCGACCCGCGGTGACGGTGTCACCGGTGAGGACGTCACCGCCCAGGTCGCCACCATCGCCGACGTGCCCTACCGGCTGCAGGTCGACGAGCCGCCGACGCTGCTCGAGGTCCGGGGCGAGGTGTACTACCCCCTCGACGCGTTCGAGGCGATGAACGCCGCCCGCATCGAACGGGGCGAGGCCGCGTTCATGAACCCGCGCAACGGGGCGTCGGGCGCGCTGCGCCAGAAGGACCCGGAGGTCACCCGGCAGCGGCCACTGTCGGTGTGGTGCCACGGGTTCGGGGTCGTGGAGGGGGCCACCTTCACGACCCACTCGCAGGCGCTCAGCTGGGTGCGCGACGCGGGCCTGCCGACCCCGCTCGAGACCACGGTCGTCGACGACGTCGACGACGCGTGGGGCTTCGTCGAACGCTGGACCGGGGAACGCCACCAGGTCCCCTACGAGATCGACGGCGTGGTGGTCAAGGTCGACCGGCTCGACCAGCGCGAACAGCTCGGGTTCACCGCCCGCGCCCCGCGGTGGGCCATCGCCTACAAGATGCCGCCGGTCGAGCAGGAGACCACGCTCCGCGCCATCGAGGTCAACGTCGGCCGCACCGGCAAGGCCACCCCGTACGCGGTGCTCGAACCGGTCACCGTCGCCGGGACCACCATCACCTTCGCGACCCTCCACAACGAGATCCAGGTCCACGCCAAGGACGTCCGGGTCGGGGACCGTGTCATGGTGCGTCGGGCCGGCGACGTCATCCCCGAGGTGGTGGGGCCCGTGCTGTCGAAACGGCCGGCGGACGCGCAACCGTGGAACATGCCGGCGGACTGCCCGTTCTGCGGTCAGCCGCTGGTCCGACCGGAGGGGGAGGCGCACCACCGCTGCGAGAACGTCGATTGTCCGAACCGGTTGCGTGAGTCGCTCACCCACCTCGCCGGTCGCGGCGCCCTCGACATCGAGGGGCTCGGGGAGAAGAACGTCGACCTGCTGCTCGAGGAGGGGCTGCTGACCGACCTGGCCAGCGTGTTCCGCCTCCACGAACACCGCGATGCGTTGCTCGCTCTCGACCGGTGGGGCCAGAAGAAGGTCGACAACCTCCTGGCGGGGATCGAGGCCGGACGCACCCGCCCGCTCGACCGCGTCCTGGTGGCGCTCAACATCCACCACCTCGGGCCGACCTACGCCAAGACGCTCGTGCGGGCGCTGCCGTCGCTGGACGCGATCCGCAACGCCACGCCGGAACAGATGGAGACCATCGACGGGATCGGACCGATCATCGCCCGGGCGGTCCACGCCTGGTTCGCGACGCCGCGCAACGCCCAGCTGATCGACGAGCTCATCGCCCTCGGCGTCACCTCGGAGACGGACGAACCCGATGCAGCGGGTGACGACGCCGACCTGCTCGCGGGCCTCACCGTCGTGGTCACCGGCACGCTCGACCGCTACACGCGGGACGAGGCGAAGGCTGCGCTCGAAGCGCGCGGCGCCAAGGTGTCCGGCAGCGTGTCGGGTCGCACCTCGGTGGTGGTGGTCGGCGCCGACGCGGGCAGCAAGGCCGACAAGGCCCGCCAGCTCGGCGTCCCGATGGCCGACGAGGCCGCGTTCGAGCGGCTCCTGGCGACCGGGGAGCTGCCCGGCGGAACCACGTAGCGGGACGCCGCCGAGGACCACCTCGAGGGATCACACGTGAGGGACCTTGGACCCACCCGACCTGGCCACCCGGTGGTGGCACTTCCAGCACGCGACCGCGTACTCTTGCAAGCAGGTCCGCGCTGCCGCGCTCCCTCCCGCGCACCCCTCCAGCGCCCCGAGGAGTCCCCGTGTTCCGCCGCCGTGATGCCAAGCTCGCCTGGCTCGAACAGCACGCCCGCCTCTACGGCCTCACCCG
>CAYSTY010000455.1:0-2251 GCA_964433685.1 uncultured Actinomycetota bacterium
GCGATGGCGAACAGCACGCCGACGATCCGCAGCCGCCGCTCGGCGACGATGCCGGTGCCCGCGGCCAGGACCATCGCACCGACCAGCAGCCAGATCGCGGCGAAGAGCGGGGTCGCGGACTGGTCGCCCACCTGGACGACGGGTTCGAAGAGCCCGAGCTCGTCGAAGCCGGTCCGCGCCACCGCCACGAGGCCGGCGACGATCAGCCACAGCCCGACGGCCCAGGCGCTGATCTGCAGGACGTCGAAACGCATCCGCGGTGAGGTGCGGCTGCCGTCGCCACCGCCCCGGTCGCCGACGCGGATCAGTTCGGTCCGCTGACGTTCCCCCCGCTGCTCGGCCTCGGCGCGAGCACGCGCCGGGGTCACCGTCGCCTCGGTCGCTGGTACCGGTCGCTGCTCACGCGTCTCGTCGGTCACCGTCGCCCCTCCCTCTCCACAGGTCAGGGTGCCAGGTCGGGCGCCCCGGGGAGCGTGGTCACGAGTCCGAGGTGGGCGGCGTGCCAGGCCAGGACGTCGGCGCGTTCGTCGAGCAGCATCGCGACCGGCTTGCCGGCACCGTGCCCGGCGGCCACGTCGACGCGCAGCAGCACCGGGGCGTCGCCGGTCTGCGCGGCCTGCATCGCGGCCGCGAACTTGTAGCTGTGGGCCGGCACCACGCGGTCGTCGGTGTCGCCGGTGGTCACCAGGGTGGCGGGGTAGCGGGCGGCGGCCTCGGCGCGCAGCACCCGGTGGTAGGGCGACAGCGCGTGCAGGACCGGGAAGGCGTCGGGGTCGTCGGGCGAGCCGTAGTCGCTGGTCCACGCCCACCCGATCGTGAACCGGTGGAAGCGCAGCAGGTCGAGGACGCCGACCTCCGGGACGGCGCTGGCGAACCGTTCGGGTTCGGCGGTGATGCAGGTGCCGACGAGCAGACCGCCGTTGGAACGGCCTTCGACGCCGAGGTGGGACGGGGCGGACCAGTGCGCGTCCGGGCCGGCCGCGGCGTCCGGATCGCTGGCCGCGAGCCCGACGGTGGCGGACACCTCGCCGTCCCGGTCGTCGCCGGTCAGCCACGCGGCGACCGCCAGGGCGTCGGCCTGCACCGCGGGACGGTTCACCCCCCGTCCGGCGTCGTGCCAGGCGCGGCCGTACTCACCGCCGCCACGCAGGCACGCGACCGCGAGCAGCCCGCCCGCGTCGACCCAGGCGCGCCACGCCGGCCGGAACGCGGGCGTGACCGGGATGTCGAACCCCCCGTACCCCCACAGGACGGTCGGCACCTCGCCGGTGGGCGTGACGTCGGCCCGGTGGACCAGGAACACCGGGACCGCGACGTCGTCGGCGTCGCGTCCGTCGTCGAGGTGGCCGGTGTGGTGGACCAGCACCTGCTCGGTGACGATCGGCACGGACGGCGGTGGGACGGCCGACGGGGTGACCAACCGGGTCGCGCCCGTGACGAGGTCGTGGTGCCAGATGGCATCGGACGCCTCGAAGGTGGTGACGGCGACGTGCACCGCCCGGTCGGTCCGCCCTCCGGTCACGGCCGAGACGGTGCTCAGCGGGGGGAGGGCCACGTCGTGCAGCCAGTCGCCCGTCCGGGCGTCGTGGACGGCCAGGCGCGAGGTCGCGTGCCGCAGCGAGGTGCACACCAGCCACGCGGGGTCCCCTGGGCGGTCGCCGCCGACGAGCCGGGCGGACCCGAGCCGTTGGTCCGACTCGGGCACGAGGGGCCGCCGGCGGGAGGGGTCGGTGAGGTCGATGGCCACGACCCGGCCGAGCGGCGCGTCCTGGTCGGTGACCACGACGAGCTCCTCACGACCGTCGTCCGCGGCGAGCACCCCCACCACGTCGTAGCGAGCGTCACCGTCGTCGAGCAGCGGCGTGACCGCACCGATCCGCGGACCGGCGCGGTCGCCGTCCCGGCCGTCCGCGTCGTCCCGGCCGTCCGCGTCGTCCCGGCCGTCCGCGTCGTCGACGACGAGGGGAGCGAGGTGGATACGGGTGGTCGGATCGGTCCCGCGCCAGATGGTCAGCACGAGCCAACGGTCCCCGTGCGCGACGTGCGGTTGGAAGCCCCACTCGGGCTCGTCCGGACGCGTGTGCTCGACCGGATCCGCCTCGGCGGAGGTGCCGACCACGTGGCGCTGCAGCCGCTGACCGGTGACGCGGGCGGTGACCTCCTCCCCGGGTTCGGGCTGGTCGTAGGCGCCGTAGAGGAAGCTGCCGCCGCCGGGCAGCCAGGTGGCGGCGGTGAACTTCGACCACGGGAC
>CAYSTY010000456.1:0-2226 GCA_964433685.1 uncultured Actinomycetota bacterium
TCCGCGCGCTCGGCACGATCACCGGCGTGGGCGCGGGCGTCGCCGCCTACGCGACGCTCGTCGAACCTCGCTGGTACCGCGTCGCGCACCAGGTGCTGCCCGGCGCCCTGCGGCGTCCCGGCCGCCTGCGCATCCTGCACATCGCCGACACCCACCTCGCCCCGTGGCAGGACCACCGCGTGCGGTTCCTGGCCTCGCTCGCCGACCTCGACCACGACCTGGTGGTCGCCACCGGCGACCTGCTCGGCTGGCCCGACCACGAGGAAGCGACCGCCCGGGCGTTGGCGCCGCTGACCTCCGGCGGCCGACCGGGCCTGGTCACGCTCGGGTCCAACGACCGGTACGGCCCGGTCGTCAAGTCGCCGCTGGCCTACTTCACCGCGCCCGAGCGGCGGACCACCGGCGAACGGCTCGACACCGACCGGTTCGTCACGGCGCTCGAACGCCACGGCTACCGCACCCTGGTCGACGCCACCACCGAGGTCGACCTGCCCATCGGCACGGTCGCGGTCGGCGGCATCGACGACCCCCACCTCGCCTTCGGGCGTGGCCGCTCCGCCGACGAGGTCCTGCCCCCCGCTGCCCAGGTCGCCCCGACGGCGGCCGACGCGGTGCTGCGGCTCGGGCTGGTCCACGCGCCGTACCGTGCGGCGCTCGACCGGCTGAGCGAGGCGGGCCACGACGTGCTGCTCGCCGGGCACACCCACGGCGGGCAGGTCCGCCTGCCGGGGTACGGGGCGCTCACGGCCAACTGCGACGTCCCGCTGCGTCAGGCCCGCGGGGTGTCGCGCTGGCAGCAGCGGTGGCTGCACGTCTCCCCCGGCCTCGGCCACAGCGCCTACGCCCCGGTCCGGTTCGCCTGCCGCCCCGAGGCGACCCTGATCGACCTCACCGGCTGACCTCGCGGATGCGGCGTGACGCGCGGACCGGACGCACGTTTCGCCGACCTCCGGGGCCGCGTGTACCCTCCCGACGCTCCTGTTCGGGGGCACCTCTCGTACGACGGGATGTGGCGCAGCTTGGTAGCGCGCCTCGTTCGGGACGAGGAGGTCGTGGGTTCGAATCCCGCCATCCCGACCACACCGAGGGTCGCCCCCGAGCAGGAGCGTTCGCGTTGGACCTCGCCGCCTTCCAGGCCACCATCCGCGCCACCTACGGCGAGGCGGACCGTGCCCGCGGCGTCGACGCGACCTTCGGCTGGTTCGTCGAGGAGGTCGGCGAGCTGTCGCGTGCGATCCGCCGCCAGGGCCACGCCGAACGCGTCGAGGAGTTCTCCGACGTCCTCGCGTGGCTGGTCACCCTCGCGGACCTGACGGGCGTGGACATCGCCGAGGCAGCCCGCCGCTACGAGCACGGCTGTCCGCGGTGCGGCGCCTCACCGTGCACCTGCGCCCACGGCTGACGCACCCCGCCCGCCGCAACCGGTAGCGGCCAACCCCGCTGAGCGCACCCACCGCAACCGGTAGCGGCCAGCCCCCGCAGAGGTCACCCACCGCAACCGGTAGCGGCCAACCCCCGCTGAGCGCACCCACCGCGACCGGTAGCGGCCAGCCAGGCCCGGTCAGGTGTCGTCGCGGGGCCCGGCGGCACCCTCGCGCGCCGCGGTCGGATCGCCCGCTTCGGTGAGGTCGAGCTCGCGTTCGCGGATGTCGAGCTCGCGTTCGCGCTGGGCCAGCTCCGCGCTGCGCAGCTCGAGCTCACGACGTTGGCGTTCGCGCCGGGTGGCGTCGTGGACGGTCAACGGCGGCGCGCCGGCCCGTTCACGGGGCCGCTCCTCGACCTCCTCGCGCAGCCCCTTGATCAGCGACCAGGTCGCCAGCAGCAGCACGATCGCGAACGGGAAGCCGGCCGAGACCGCCCCCGCCTGCAGGCCCGACAGCGCCGCGTCGCCGCCCACCAACAGCAGCGCCGCCGCGACGAGGCCCTCCGAGACGGCCCAGAACACGCGCGTCTCCACCGCCGGGTCGAGGTCGCCGCCCGAGGTCAGCATGTCGACCACGAAGGACCCGGAGTCGGAGCTGGTGATGAAGAACACCACCACGACGAAGATCACCAGCAGCGACACGGCGGTCACCATCCCGCCGGGCAGCCCGAGGTTCTCCACGAGCGCGAACATGGCGACGTCCTCGCCGAGCTCGTTGACCTCGTCGATGACGGGCTGCAGCCCGAGCGCGGTGTTGCCGAAGATCGTGAACCACGCGAACGAGGCCAGCGTCGGGGCCAGCA
>CAYSTY010000457.1:0-2224 GCA_964433685.1 uncultured Actinomycetota bacterium
GCACCGACTGGTGCTGGATCATCGACCCGATCGACGGGACCTCGAACTTCACCGCGGGCCTGCCGTACTGGTGCGTGTCGGTCGCGCTCGCGTTCGAGGGTGAGGTCGTGCTCGGGGTCGTGGACGCACCGCCGATCGGGGAACGGACGGTCGCGGTGCGCGGTGGGGGGACCACCGGTGAAGGTCGACGCCTCACGGTACGTCCGCCGGTGGACTGGCGCGACGGGCGCAACCGTCACATCCCCGCGATGCTGACCACCGGCACGGCGCGCCGGGCGCGTTCGGCAGGGTTGCGGTTGAACCCACGCGTCATGGGTGCGACCGCGCTCGACCTCGCCGTCGTGGCCCGTGGTGTCGCGGCGGCGTCCGTCGCGTTGATCCCGAAGGTGTGGGACGTCGCCGCCGGTGGTCTGCTCGTCACCGAAGCGGGCGGCGTCGTGGAGACCCTGCACGGGGAACCGCTGCTGCCGTTACAGCCGGGCGTGGACCAGGCGGACCGTTCGGCAGCCACCGCGGCGGGCCCCGACAGCACCTACGTCAGGCGACTCGCGGCCGGGCTGCTCCCCCCCACCTGAGCCGGAAGAGCGTTCCCGATCAGGCGTTGCCGGTGAGCACGGCCGCGCGGCGCAGCAACGCCGGTACCTCGCCGTTGCTGATGACCGCGCGCAGGTGCCCCGCGACGAACCGGTCGCGTCGCACGTGCGCCACGAGCAGGCGACGGCACTCCTCGAGCGTCGCCGCCGCGATCGCGTCCGGGTGCCCCGACAGCTCGCGACCGCGACCGGTCATCCACGTGGGCCAGTCGAAGCTGGTGATCAGTCCTGACCGGTGCGACTCGCGCAGCAGGTCACGGACGGCGTCGGGTTCGTCCCGCTCGAGCGGTCCGGCGAGGGCGCACACGGGCGCCCACCCGCCGGTGTAACCGAGGTAGCCCGTCCCGTCGGCGATGGCCTCGCTCACCTGCAGCCCCTCTCCCCACCGCGCGCACGGGCCCGGTGCTCGGCGGAGGATGGCACAGCCGACCACGCCGGCGAACGGGCTTGTCGCTCTGAGCGCACACCCACGACGTCCGGACTCACGGAACGTGCGCTCTCCGACCGAACTGGACGAGGTTCACGGTGGCGCGGCGGTGGCCGCGGAGAACTCACGGCTCCTCGGACGGGTCCAGGGTCCTCACGGACGGTCACCGCGCTGACCCGTCACGTCACCCTGGCAGCCGACGCCCGGCCGAACCGTCGCGCCGGGGCACACCGACGAGGAGGACCACCGTGACGGACCGTACGAGCTTGTTGAAGACGACCGCCACCGTGCTGGGTGCGGTCTACCTCGCCGTGGGGGTGATCGGCTTCTTCATCACCGGCTTCGAGGGCTTCGCCGACACCGACCGCGAGGCGTACCTGCTGTTCTTCGAGATCAACCCGCTGCACAACATCGTGCACCTGCTCGTCGGTGCGGCCCTGCTCGCCGGGGGGCTCAAGGACGCCGCGACCTCACGCAGCGTCCTGGTGCTGGTGGGCGTGGTCTACGCCATCGTCGGGATCGCCGGGTTCTTCCTGATCGACACCGACGCCAACATCCTCTCGCTCAACCAGGCCGACAACTTCCTGCACCTCGGTACCGCCGCCGTGGCGCTCGGCGTCGTCGCCTACGCGGGCAGCGGCACCGGCGACCGTTCCAACACCTCGGCCACGCGCCGCTGACCGCCACACGCACGGCACGACCACGACGCGGACCCGCCTGGCGGGTCCGCGTCGTCGTCCGCGGGATCGACGCCTAGCCGGGGGTCCACGGACCTATCGTGTCCGCGGTGCGGCGCACGCTCGCCCGATGAGTTCGGCGAGCACCGACCGTCGACACGGGCGACGAGCGCCCCCACGGACCGAGGAGATCCCGTGACCACGACCCGCGCGACCCATCCGGCAGACAGCCACGACCTGATCCGGGTCCAGGGGGCGCGGGAGAACAACCTCCGGGACGTCAGCGTCGAGCTGCCGAAGCGGCGGCTGACGGTGTTCACCGGGGTGTCCGGCTCGGGCAAGAGCTCGCTGGTGTTCGCGACCATCGCCGCCGAGTCCCAGCGGATGATCAACGAGACCTACAGCGCGTTCCTCCAGGGGTTGATGCCCACGCTGTCGCGGCCGGAGGTGGACCTGCTCGACGGGCTGACGACGGCCATCATCGTCGACCAGGAGCGGATGGGCGCCAACCCCCGCTCCACCGTCGG
>CAYSTY010000458.1:0-2224 GCA_964433685.1 uncultured Actinomycetota bacterium
GTGATGGCCTGCCCGCGGGACGTGCTCGGTTACACCGACGACTACTTCCCGGTGCAGATCGGGGAGGGGATGGCGCACGACCAGTGCGTCATCGGTGACCGGGGGTGTGACATCTGCACGCGGGCGTGCCCGCGGTTCCGGGACTGGGAGTCCGACCTCGACCAGGAGCTGTTCGGCCGACAGCGCACCGCCGACGAGCCGTACGGCATCGCCCGCTCCATCCTGCTCACACGCACGACGGACGCGGCCATCGCGAAGGTGGGCCAGGACGGCGGCCTGGTGTCCACCCTGCTCGTCTGGGGGCTCGAGACCGGGCGGATCGACGGCGCGTTGACCTCGCAGATCGTCGCCGAACGGGGCCCGTTCGACGCGGCGCCGGTCGTGGTCACCGACCGCGAGGGGGTCCTGGCCACGGCGGGGTCGCGCTACACCTACAGCGCCAACCCGCTGGCCATGGCCGACGCCGAGGAACAGGGGCTCAAGGAGCTCGCGCTGGTCGGGATGTCGTGCCAGGCGTCGATCAACGGCAGCCTGCCGGCCCGCAACGTCAACAAGTACAAGCGCAAGATCGCGCTGACCATCGGCCTGCTGTGCTCCAAGACGTTCACCTACGACGGCCAGGAGCAGGTCCTCGCCGAGCACGGCATCGCCATCGGCGACGTGATCAAGATCAACATCAAGGGCCGCTACCAGGTCTGGACCCGTGACGGCGGCTACCACGAGATCCCGCTCAAGCCCTTCCACGAGTACACGCGACCCGGCTGCAAGCTGTGCCCCGACTTCGCGGCCCAGCACGCCGACATCTCGACCGGCGGCATCGGCGCCGAGGACGACTGGACCCTCACCGTCGTCCGCACCCAGCGCGGCGAGGAGTGGATGAAGGGGCTCATCGACGAGGGGCTGATCGAGGCTCGTCCCGGCGAGACCGACGAGGTCGCGATGAACCTGCTCACCAAGCTGTCCACGGTGTCGCGCAAGCGCTGGCCCGGCCACGCCCTCCCCGAGGACGCCGCGCGGCCCGGGCTCCTGCCGATCGTGACCTGAGCTCGAGGGACGACCGCGAGCCGTTCGGTCACCCGTGCGGCCGTACCGCCCACCACCAGCGCGCCTGCGCACGCACAGGCAGGACAGCCGCTGCCGCGCGGCGCGCCGCGTCAGGATGCCCGACGTCCGCGAGGTCGCCCGACGTCGCCGGTCCGCGCACGTCGAACGGGACCCCCGTGACCAGCTCCGATCGCACGCACCGTCGCCTCGTCGCCGTCGCCACCACGGCCGCCGTGGCCGTCCTCCTGCCCGGCGTCGCCATCGCCGCCTCCGGGTTCGGGGACGTCGCCGCGACCGACACGCACGCACCCGGTATCGGGTACGTGGCCGGCGCTGGCATCACCGCCGGCTGCGGCGACGGGTCGGACTTCTGCCCCGAAGCTCCGGTCACCCGCGGACAGATGGCGACCTTCCTGCACCGCGCCTCCGGTCACGCGCCGGGGACGCCGCCATCCGTGGACGCGGCGACCGTGGGCGGGTTCGGTCCCGACCAGCTCCGTGGCGCAGCCGGTCCGGCAGGACCCGAGGGCCCGGCGGGACCCGAGGGCCCGGCGGGAGCCGCGGGACCTGCTGGAGCCGCGGGACCTGCGGGGCCACAGGGCGAGCCCGGGCCGGCGACGACCCGGACGATGCTCGTGGAGCTCGACTCGTCGACCGACGCGTCCCAGGACGACACGATCGGTCCGGTGACGCTCTCGCACGTGTGCCGGCGGGACCCACCGGCAGGAGGTCCCGACTTGCAGGACCTCCTCGACGTCGCCGCCAGCGATCGGTACACGATCGCCTCGCCTCTCGGGGCGGGGAACTCGACCCGCACCCGGGTGTCGGGTCCGGTCACCTTCTACGACCACCCGTCCGGCACGGCCGTGGTGCAGCTGTACTCGCGTGACCTGTCCTGGGCAGCGACCATCACCACCAGCCGCCTCCGCATCGGGGCCGTCTGCTCGTTCGTGACCACCGTCAGCCTGACCTCGCCCTGACCTCGCTCCGTCGGTCGGCGTCCCGGCCCCCGGTTCAGCCGTGGATGCCGAGGACGTCCTCGCCGCCCACCGGCGCGGCCGGACCTGTGCCGTCGTCGCGGACGAAGGTCAGGCGGACGTCGATGGCTGGTTCGCCGTCGCGCAGCTCCGGATGCTCCATCGAGACCCGCCGCAGCCCGCCGGCGACGTAGGCGGCGAGC
>CAYSTY010000459.1:0-2223 GCA_964433685.1 uncultured Actinomycetota bacterium
GTCGAGGCCGGGTGAGGATCCGACGACGTGGTGCCCACGCCACAGCCCGCCGACCATCCCTGGCAGCGCGTCGCGGCGGCTGGTCCGCCCCGCGCGCCACCTGGACATCGCCGTATCTCCCATCCCGTCGTCGACACTAACAGCATAGGTTCTGGCCCGCAACAAATAGCGACGACACGGGTCGTAGGTCCCGGGTGCCGGCGCCCCCGCATCCGCACAGGCCGGTCCGGCGACCCCGGTCAGGCCGGGCCGGCGAGGTGTCCCGCCGGGTCGGCGAGCAGGCCCGTGAAGGACAGCTCGGCCGCGCCGAGCAGCGGTCCGGCCTCTCCGAGACCGCTGGCCACGACCGTTGCCGACCGGGACGGCGCCGCCAGTGCGCGCGAGGCCACGGCGTCCTCGACCTGGTCGCGCAGGTGCTCGAACAGGCGGTGGTACAGCCCGCCGAGCACGACCAGTTCGGGGTTGAACAGGTTGATCAGGTCACCGAACCCGAGGCCGAGCCAGCGCCCCGTCTCGGCCACCGCCTGCGCCGCTTCGGGTTCGCCGGCGGCGGCCCGCTCGAGGACCTCGTCCACCGCTTGGTGGCCGATGGCGCTCGGCCGTACCCCCGCGCGGCGCAGCAGCGCGCGCTCACCGGCCTCGGTCTCCCAGCAGCCGCGCGCGCCACACCCGCAGGTCCTCCCGTCGGGGTTGATCAGCATGTGCCCGGCCTCGCCGGCGTACCCCGCCGCCCCGAGGATGGGCGCACCGCCCGCGATGATGCCGACGCCGATGCCGACCTCACCGGAGACGTAGACGAGGTCGCTCGCGCCGCGCCCCGCGCCGCGTCGGTGCTCAGCGAGCGCTCCTAGATCGGCCTCGTTCGCCAAACGCACGGGAGTGACGGGGAGGCCGGCCTCCGTGAGCGCCGCGCCGAGGAGCGCACCGAGCGGCACGTCGCGCCAGCCGAGGTTCGGTCCGAGGTCGACGCGACCCTCGGTCCGGTTGACGATCCCGGCGACCGCGACACCGACCCCGAGCAGCCGTTGCGGTGACAGGTCGCGCAGCAGTGGCTCGGCGTGACGGACGACCTGGGCGACCGCCGCTTCGGGGGTGATGGCCTCGCGGGCCCGGATGACCCGCCGCTCGGCGAGCACGGTCCCGCCGAGCCCGACGGTCGCCACCGCGATCGTGTCGACGGTGAGCTCCACGGCCAGCGCGACGGCGCCCCGTGCCAGCGGGCGGACGATCGGCGACGGTCGACCCGGACCGGGCGTGGTGGCGACCCCGTCCTCCTCGGCGAAGCCGAGCTCGGTGAGCTCGGCGACGAGGCCGGCGATGGTCGACCGGTTGAGCCCGGTGACGTGGGTGAGCTCGGAGCGGGAGGTCGCGCCGCACAGGTGGAGGTGCTCGAGCAGGGTGGCGAGGTTGTACTGGCGCAGGCCAGCACCGCGGGCGCCGACGCGTCGCGAGCCACCCCGCAACGCGGCTGTCCCGTCCTCCATCACCGGCTCTCCCGCGGCCGCTCGCGCGGCGAGGAACTAATTGTAGTTGAACACAACGAATCGTGGTAGCGTCGTCTCGGGACCGCGAGGAGAGGTGGCCTGATGTCCAACGAGTTCTTCCCTGAGGTCGAGGCGCCGATCGCCTTCGGTGGGCTGGAGAGCGACGACCCGCTCGCCTACAAGGTGTACGAGCCGGACCGGCTCGTGGCCGGCAAGCGTATGGAGGACCACCTGCGTCTGGCGGTCTGCTACTGGCACTCGTTCACCTGGCCCGGCTCCGACGTGTTCGGGCAGGGCACCCTCGACCGGCCGTGGATCGACGACGCGAGCGACCCGATGGGCGCCGCACGTCACAAGCTCGACGTCGCCTTCGAGTTCTTCACCAAACTCGGTCTGCCGTTCTTCACCTTCCACGACGTGGACGTGGCACCGCCCGGGGACAGCTACGCCGAGTCGGCGAGGAACCTCGAGACCATCGTGGAGGCCATCGAGGCCAAGATGGCCGAGACCGGCATCCGCCTGCTGTGGGGCACCGCCAACCTCTTCAGCCACCCCCGCTACGCGGCCGGTGCCGCGACCAACCCCGACCCCGAGGTGTTCGCCTACGCCGCGGCGCAGGTCAAGCACATGATGGACATCACCCACCGACTCGGCGGCGCGACCTACAACCTGTGGGGTGGACGTGACGGGTACGACACGCTGCTCAACACCGACCTCAGGCGCGAGGGCGATCAGCTCG
>CAYSTY010000460.1:0-2220 GCA_964433685.1 uncultured Actinomycetota bacterium
GTCCACGAAGACGGTCCGCGCTGCGACGCAGGGGTCCTCCAGCACCCGCAGGTCACCGGCGACGACGGCGGTGGTGACCACGGCACGCAGGTAGCCGACGGGCCCCCGGACGGGTGTGACCGGCGTTGGGGCGTCCTCGCGGGCCGACAGCTTCACCCCGATCGTCGGCCACCGCGGCGCACGACCGTCGGTGCGGTCGAAGACGTCGATCGGGTAGTTGGCGGTGAGACCGCCGTCGACGAGGACCGCTTCCGCACCGCGCCGTCCGTCCGCGACCGGTGCATCCGGTGCGACCGGGAGGCGCACCGGATCGAACACCAGCGGGATGGCGGCCGACGCGGCGACCGCGTCGACCACCCGGAACCGGTCGGGGTCGAAGCCGTACGCCGGCAGGTCCCACGGCAGCAGCACGCGGCGGTTCCGGCTCACGTCGGAGACGACCACGACCAGGCGGCTGCCCGAGACCGTGCCGAGCCCCGGCCGCAACGGTGACCCCGCCGCGTGCGGATCGTCACGGCGGAGGTCACCGAAGGTCTCGACCCCGAGCGCGCCGAGCTGTTCCCCCAGCCAGGCCTTCAGCGGGCGGTGGTCGTGCCACCCGCGCTCGAGCAGCACGCCGACGCCGCGGCCGATCGCGCCGATCCCCGTCGGACGCGTCCCCGGCACCAGCTCGCCGAGGTCCAGCTCGCGGGCCACGGCGTCGAGCCGGTCGGCGGGCATGCCGGCCGCGACGAGCGCGGCGACGATGGCACCGGCGGAGGTCCCGGCGACGCGCTGGAACTCGACCCCGCGCTCGGCGAGGGCCGACGCGGCGCCCGCCAGCGCGATGCCCTTGGAACCGCCACCTTCGAGCACGAGGTCCGCACGCACGTCCGCTCCCTCCGTCGCGAGCGACGCTAGAGGGTGGCTGCGACGTGTCGTCCCGGACGCGCGGGCGGGCGACCGATCAGAACAGCTGCTGTTGGCCCGGGATGTCCTCGGGCGCAGCAGCGTCGGCGTCCTCGTCCACCGCCGGCGGGTCGTCGGCGTCGGCCTCGGCCGCGTCCTCGCCGTCGTCGACCACGTCCTCGGGCGGCTCACGCAGGTCGACGGCGTCGCCGTCCTCGTCCGGCGGCGGCAGCACGTCATCGGTGGCCACGACCTCACTCGCGGGTCCGAGAGGTTCGGGCTCCGGTTCGGCTTCGAGTTCGGGCTCGGCGTCGAAGGCCGGTGCGTCAGCGGTCGCGGGCACGACCGGTTCGAGCTCCACCTCGTCGGCGCCGGCAGGTCCCGTCGGGGTGGCGACGGACGCGTCCGCGGCCTCGTCGGCGAGGTGGCGTCGGACCGCCTCGAGGACGCCGTTGACGTACCGGCCCGAGTCCTCGGTCGACAGCCGCTTGGCGAGCTCGATGACCTCGTTGATCACCACGGCCGGCGAGGTCACCTCGTGACGCAGCTCGTAGGTCCCGAGACGCAGGAGGTTGCGGTCGATGGCGGGCATGCGCGACACCGTCCAGCGCCGGGCGTAGCGCTGGATCAGCTCGTCGAGCTCCGCCCGGTGGTCGGCGACACCGCCGACCAGCGAGCGGGTGAACCCGTCGAGCGCGAGCGCGTCCCGCTGCCTCGCCGTCGCGTGCGGTTCGGGATCGGCGGTCGCGTCGGCCGCGTCGGCGCCCCCGGTCAGGTCCGCGGCCTCGTCGGGGTCGGCGTCGTCGAGCATCGCCCACGCACGTGGGTCGTCGACGATGCGGGCGAGCAGGGCGGCGGGGTCCTCACCCCGGACGTCCGCCTGGAACAGGATCTTCAGCGCCCGTTCACGGGCACGGCGTGGATCGCGGGTGTCGCCGCGACGACGGCCTCGGCGTCCGCCGCCTCCACGCGTCGCCCGCCCCGGACCGGAGGGACCGGGCTGATCGATCGGGTCACCCATCAGGCGCGCGACATGTAGCTGCCCGAGCGCGTGTCGACCTTGATCTTCTCGCCGACCTCGATGAACAGCGGCACCTGGACCTCGAGCCCGGTCTCGAGCGTCGCCGGCTTGGTCGCGCTGGTGGCGGTGTTGCCCGCCACGCCCGGTTCGGTGTGGGTGATCTCGAGCTCGACCGAGGCCGGCAGGTCGATCCCGACGATGCGGCCGTCGTAGAAGGAGACCTGGACCGTCTCGCCCTCGCGCAGGTAGTCGACCGCGTCGCCCATCGCCGCCGACGAGGCGTGCTGCTGGTCGTAGGTCTCCGCGTCCAT
>CAYSTY010000461.1:0-2209 GCA_964433685.1 uncultured Actinomycetota bacterium
CAGTTGTAGAACGCCTCAGGGCTGTCGGACCGCGTCCAGATGGAGTAGATGATGTGCTGCCCCGACTTGTTGGGCAGCGTCATGTCCCAGTAGTACTCCTCGCCCTGCGGGCCACCCGGGCGCCGCGGCGGGTTGGTGATCTCGTGGAAGGGCACCGGCTCCAGGTCGTCCCACGCCAGCGGCTGCGAGGGGTCGAAGCCGTCCTTGGTGATGTACTGCGACCACGTGCCGGGGTGGTGGGCCCACGCGTTGTACTGGACCTCGATGGTCGAGCCCGCGGTGAGCTGTGTGGTCGGCCAGTTGCCGGGGGTGTTCAGGAAGCTGAAGTCGGCGCCGGGGCCGCAGAGCTCGCCGTCCGGGATCACCTCGCGGTGACGCCCGTCGGAGTTGCTCAGCAGGTTCCCGAACCAGTTGTAGAACGGGTAGTTGCCGTTCTCCGCGAGCAGGCGCTGACACATCTCGTTCTGCGGGTTCAGCCCGCCGCCCACGCCGCCGCCGATGCCGTCGACGTAGCACGCGTACGTCCGTGTCTCGGGGAACGTCAGGCCCCCGTGCCCGTAAGCCGCCTGGGGCGCGATGGCCACGACGGCCGCCGTCCCGACAAGCGAGAGCGCGCCCAGCAACGCTGCCCGGCGCGTATGAGTCCTCTTCATGGAATCTCCCGTTCGAGTGTCTCGGGCGGGAGTCCTGCTCCGCGGTTGCGCGCGCGGCGACGCGCATCCCGTGCCTCGTGCTCGCAGGTCGACCGCGAACCGAGTCCCCGCCCCCGTCGGACGACGCCGGTACCACCGACGTCGCTCCTGCCACCGTAGGGAGAGCACCACGCGGGAGACCATCGACCCACATCGTCCTAAACGGTTCAGGCTGATCCGCAAACGACCGCCCCGTGTGAATCTCGGTCCGCACAAAGCACTTCACAGGTCGAGGAGGACCGATGTCACGACAAGCAGGTGTCCGCCGATGGGCGATGGCACTCCCGGTGGCGATGGCCGCAGGGCTGATGGCGATCGCCACGGCAGGGCCGGCAACGGCACACGGTTCGGTGACCGACCCGCCGTCCCGCAACGTCGGCTGTCTGGACCGTTGGGGTGGCGACCACCTCAACCCGCAGATGGCTGAGGAAGACCCGATGTGCTGGGAGGCGTTCCAGACCGAGCCCAGCGCCATGTGGAACTGGAACGGCAACTACAAGGACAACGTCGGTGGCCGCCACCAGGAGGCCGTCCCGAGCGGTGAGCTCTGCGGTGTCGGCGGTGCAGAGAACGGCCGGTACACGGTGCTCGACACGCCCGGCCCGTGGACCGCCACCCCGGTGCCGCACCAGTTCGAGCTGACGCTCACCGACGGTGCGCACCACGGTGCGGACTACATCCGCTTCTACATCTCCAAGCCCAGCTACGACCCGCTGACCGAGCGGCTCGGCTGGGAGGACCTGGACCTGGTCAAGACCACGGGCTCGTACCCGACGGTCGAGCACTACCGGGCTGACATCGACCTGACCGGCTACAACGGCCGGGCCGTGCTGTTCACCGTGTGGAAGGCCAGCCACGCGGACCAGGTGTACTACATGTGCAGCGACGTCATCATCGGCAACGGCGGCGGCCAGCCGGACCCCGGTCCGACGCCGGACCCGGACCCGGAGCCGACCCCGGACCCGGACCCGGAGCCCACGCCGGACCCCGACCCGGAGCCCACCCCGGACCCGGACCCGGAGCCCACCCCGGACCCGGACCCCGAGCCCGGTAACGGCGAGTGCACCGCCACGGTGACCGTGGTGAACTCCTGGCCCGGTGGCTACCAGGCCGACGTCTCGGTGACCGCCGGCTCGAGCGGCCTGAACGGCTGGGCGGTGACCGTCAACGGCGCGTCCATCGACCAGGCCTGGAACGGCAGCGCCTCCGGCAACACCATCAGCTCCGCGGCCTGGAACGGCACGGTCGCGGCGGGCCAGAGCACCTCTGTCGGCTTCATCGGCAGCGGATCCCCCGACGGCCTGACGGCCACCTGCACGGGCTGACACCCGCGCGAGGCTGAGCGCACCACCACCGACCCCGTCCGGCACCTGCACCACGCCGGGCGGGGTCGGTGTCGCCATACCCCCCTGACTCCCGTACTTCCGGGCCTGACTCGCGTACCCTTCTCCCGTGGCCACGACCGAGCGATCCGCAGACGACGCGCTGCGTTCCACCCTGGCCGCCGTCGCGCCCGG
>CAYSTY010000462.1:0-2208 GCA_964433685.1 uncultured Actinomycetota bacterium
ATCGCCATCTACTCGGCCAAGATCCAGGCGTTGACCGAGCAGGGCCTGTCGCCGACGCACTACATCTCGCGGCAGCTGGTCGCCCTGGTCATCGGCATCGGCGCGATGGTCGTCGCAGCGGTGGTCGACTACCGGCACCTGCGGACCTACGCGGCGGTCTGGTACGCGGGGGCCCTGGTGCTGCTCGTGCTGGTCATCACCCCGCTCGGGACGGTCATCAACGGCTCCCAGCGGTGGATCGTCATCGCCGGTTTCCAGCTCCAGCCGTCCGAGATCGCCAAGATCGCCGTCCTGATCGCGCTCGCAGCCCTGCTGCACGAGCAGAAGGGCGAGCCGGGTGCGATCACGGTCGGTCTCGGGCTCGTGCTCACGATGGTGCCGATGGGCCTGGTCTTCCTGCAGCCCGACCTCGGCACCTCGATCGTGTTCGTGTGGCTCTGCGCGATCCTCTTCCTGGTCGGCGGCGTCAAGATCCGTTACCTCATCGGCCTCGCCGTGGCGGCCATCGGCGGGACGGTCGCCGCCCTGTCCACGGGCGTGATCGAGCCCTACCAGCTCCAACGCCTGACCGCGTTCCTCGACGCCAGCGACCCGACGCTCGCCCAGGGGCCGGTGTTCCAGACCCGACAGTCGATGATCGCCATCGGATCGGGGCAGATCGGCGGCAAGGGTCTGTTCCAGGGCACGCAGACCTCGTTGTCCTACGTCCCCGAGAACCACACCGACTTCGTCTTCACCGTCATCGGCGAGGAGTTCGGGTTCGTCGGCGCGTGCGTGATCCTCGGTCTGTTCCTCGTGCTGATCTGGCGGGGCTTGCGGATCGCGGTGATCGCCAAGGACCTGTTCGGCACCCTGCTGGCCGCCGGCGTCGTGGCCATGCTGACCTTGCAGGTGTTCGTCAACGTCGGGATGACGATCGGGATCATGCCCGTCACGGGTATCCCGCTGCCGTTCGTCAGCTACGGGGGCACGTCCCTGATCGTCTGGTTCTCGATCATCGGGCTGCTGCTGAACGTCCACATGCGGCGGTTCTGAGCCCTCTGCACGCCGCGGGGCCCGTGCCTCGGCGTCGCGGCGGCGAGCGCTCGGGCATCTCCCCTGGCCGCACGGAACGGTCCGGTGGGTACATCCATCGTCGTTTCCCGTAACGGAACGGCGTTCCTCTGTGTAGGTTGCATGGTGCAGGGATCCGGGGCAGCCCGTCGTCTGGGTAGGCAGACGACAGGCCGACGTCCGCGAGGGCGCCCTCGATCCCGCGGCAACACCGGGTGCTCGTGACGCACCCGGAGAGACCGTCGTGGGGCCACCTGCGTCGGGACCTTCGCGAGGGAGATCGATCTTGACCTACACAAGCCGCTCGAGGCGCGGGCTGCCTCGTGCGCTCGCGCTGTCACTGGGTGGCGCCATGATCCTGGCGTCACTCCCGGGGACAGCCGTCGCGCGAGCGAACACCCCGCCCGACATCGATACGAACGACATCTGCGCGGCGAGCGGGGGGGCCGGCTTCGGTGACGTGGCCGGCTCGACCCACCGCGAGAGCATCCAGTGTCTGTCCGACCTCGGCCTCACCGCGGGGCTCGATGGGGGTGCGACGTTCGGGCCACGTCGAGCTGTCACACGTGGCCAGATGGCGTCGTTCCTCGTCCGCTTCATCGAGCGGTACGCGAGCGAGACGGCACGGACGCCACTGCCCGCTGGTGACCTCGGCCGGTTCGATGACGTGGCTCCGTCCTACGCGCACGCCGCCAGCATCGCCAAGCTCGCAGCGATCGGCGTGATCGAGGGCACCGGCCGAGACACCTACGACCCGTCAGCGCCGGTCACTCGCGCGCAGATGGCCTCGTTCCTGCGCCGGGCCCTGTCCTACCTCGACACCGGTCAGGTGAACCCGATCTCCGCGCCCGCCGCCGGACCCGATGCGTTCGCGGACGACGACGGGATGCGTGCCCACGAGGCCAACATCAACGCCCTGGCCGCGGCCGGGATCATCAAGGGCTTCGCGGACGGCACGTTCCGCCCGCTGGAGCCGGTCTACCGCGACCAGATGGCGTCCTTCGTGGTGCGCACCTACGCGTTCGCCGACTCGGTCGATCTCGGTGATCCGGGTGACCCGGGTGACCCGGGCGACCCGGGTGACCCGAGCGATGACGGTGATCCGGTCGACGATGGTGATCCGGTCGACGATGGTGATCCGGTCGACGATGGTGA
>CAYSTY010000463.1:0-2204 GCA_964433685.1 uncultured Actinomycetota bacterium
GGTTGGCGGTGACGAGCGCCACGATCGGGTCGGCGGTGACGAGCGCCACGATCTGTCGGCGGTGAGCGTCAGGGTGTGACGAGGCGGCCCCGCGGGGCCGCCTCGAACGCGTCCGGACCGGTGCGGCTACAGGTTGCCGTTGGCGAGCGCCTGGTCGAGGTCCTCGGGGCTCCACAGGACGTCACGTGCCTTGCTGCCCTCGTTGGGGCCGACGATCCCGAGCACCTCGAGCTCGTCCATGAGCCGACCGGCGCGGGCGAACCCGATGCGGAGCTTGCGCTGCAGCATCGAGGTGGAGCCGAGGCCGCTGACCACGACCTGCTCGGCGGCGCGCCGCAGCAGCGCCTCGTCGGAGTCGTCGTCGCCGGAGCGGACGGCGTCGATCTGGGCGGCTTCGTCGCCGTCCTTGGTGACGGTCGGTTCGAACTCGGCCTCGCGCTGCTGCTTGCAGAACCCGACGGCGGCTTCGACCTCGCGTTCGGTGACCCAGCAGCCCTGGAGGCGGGACGGCTTGCCCTGCGATGCGGGCAGGAAGAGCATGTCGCCCTTGCCGACCAGCTTCTCGGCGCCGTTCATGTCGATGATGGTGCGCGAGTCGGTCTGGCTGGAGACCGCCAGCGCGAGGCGCGACGGGACGTTCGCCTTGATCAGCCCGGTGATGACGTCGACCGACGGACGCTGGGTGGCGAGCACCATGTGGATGCCGACGGCGCGGGCCTTCTGCGCGATGCGGCAGATGGCTTCCTCGACGTCGCGGGGTGCCACGAGCATGAGATCGGCGAGCTCGTCGATGACCAGGACGATGTAGGGCAGCCGCTCGGATTCGAGGAGGGTGCCGTCCGGGCCGGGGCGCGGTTCGATCTCGCCCGCGTCGACGGCTTCGTTGTAGCCGTCGATGTTGCGGTAGCCGAGGAGGGCGAGCAGCTCGTAGCGCTGCTCCATCTCCTTGACGCACCACTGGACCGCGTCGGTCGCGCGGCGCGGGTCGGTGACGACCTGGGTGAGCAGGTGCGGCGCGCCCTCGTAGGGCACGAGCTCGACCCGCTTGGGGTCGATGAGGATCATGCGGACCTGGTCGGGACGCGACCGCATGATGATCGAGGTGATCATCCCGTTGACGGTCACCGACTTCCCCGACCCGGTCGCCCCGGAGATCAGCAGGTGGGGCATCTGGGCGAGGTTGACCATGGCGGGGTTACCGGCGATGTCGACGCCGAGCGCGACCGTCAGCGGGTGCGGGTCCCGGGCGGCCTCGTCGGAGCGCAGGATGTCACCGAGGGTGATCAGGTCGCGCTGGCGGTTGGGCACCTCGATCCCGATGGCGGACTTGCCGGGGATCGGCGCGACGATGCGCACGTCCGGCGCCGCGAGGGCGTAGGCGATGTCGTCGCCCATGTTGGCGACCTTCTTGACCTGCACGCCGGGGCCGAGCTCGATCTCGAACCGGGTGACGGTCGGGCCGCGTGACCAGCGAGCCACGGTCGCGTCGATGTTGAACTGGCGGAAGGTCTCCTGCAGCGCGTCCACCTGCGCTTCGATGGTGCGCCGCGACTCCTTGCCCATCGAGCGCCCGCTCGCGAGCAGGTCGAGCGATGGCAGGGTGTAGTCCTCCCAGCTGCGGACCGGCGCGACCTTCGTGGCCTTCCGCTTCGACGGGTCGTCCTTCCCCCCGGAGCCGACCACACCGGCAGGCATCCGCGCCCGCTCGACCGGCGGGTCCGGTGCCCGGCCGGCTTCACGGTCCGCGACGGTCAAGCCGTCGTCGGAGTCGCCGTCGTCCTCGTCGGCGAGCGCGAGCTGCTCACCGGTGAGGCGCGACAGGGTGGCGCGGACCGGGGTCGGGGCGGTGTCCTCGGCGTCCGGGTCGATCCGGCGGGTGACGTCCGGGTCGTCGTCGGCCTCCGCCTTGCGGCGGCCACGCCGCGAGCGGCTCGTCGGGGCGGGCTCCGGGTCGGGTTCGACCTCGTCGTCCTCCCGGGGGGTGGGCCGCAGCAGGTCGACCACGTGGGAGAACGGCGTCTTGGTGACGATGAGCGTGCCGAGGAAGAGCAGCGCGACGCAGACCGCGCCCGCCCCCCAGACCGACAGCGCGGCGACGAGGGGGGTCGCGACGGCCCAGCCGACGAGGCCCGCGGCGGGCCACAGCGCCCGGATGCCGTCGGCGGGGACGGGCGCGCCGGCGATCAGGTGCCAGCTGGCGAGCG
>CAYSTY010000464.1:0-2204 GCA_964433685.1 uncultured Actinomycetota bacterium
ACCTTCGACATCACCGGGGTGGCCGCCCTCAACGACGGCGACATCCCGCGCACCGTCGCGGTCGCCGCCCGCACCACCGACGGCGGTGAGGTCAGCTTCGACGCCACGGTGCGGATCGACACGCCGGGCGAGGCGACCTACTACCGCCACGGCGGCATCCTCCAGTACGTCCTGCGTTCCCTCCGAGACGGGTAGGCCCACCGTGCTGTTCCGCGACTCCACCCCCGAGCTGCTGCCGGCCGACGCCACGCTGCCGGGTCGCGACACACCCGTCGCGACCCAGCAGCCGCACGCGGTCCTCGGCGTGCCGATCGTGCCGCCGTTCCCGGAGGGCACCCGGGAACTGGTGGTCGGCATGGGCTGCTTCTGGGGCGCCGAACGCATCTACTGGCAGCTGCCCGGGGTGGTCACCACCGCCGTCGGCTACAGCGGGGGGACGACGCCGAACCCGACCTACCAGGAGGTCTGCTCGGGCCGCACGAACCACGCGGAGGACGTGCTGGTCGTCTACGACCCGGAGGTCACCGACCTCGCGGCGCTGCTCGTGCCGTTCTGGGAGAACCACGACCCGACCACCCCGATGCGTCAGGGCAACGACGTCGGCACCCAGTACCGCTCGCAGATCCAGGTCGCCGACGACGCCGAACGGGCGGTCGCCGAAGCGTCGCGCGACCGCTACCAGGCCAAGCTCGCCGAGGCCGGGTACGGCGAGATCGTCACCGAGATCGTGCCGCGCGCGCCGTTCTACTGGGCCGAGGTCGACCACCAGCAGTACCTGCACAAGAACCCCTACGGGTACTGCAACCACGGCTTCTGCCAGGTGGCGTTCTGAGCTCCAGCCCACCGCTGCGTCTGCGGTTCGTGACCTCGGCGGACCGCCTCGACCAGCTGCCCGCCACCCGTGCCGAGGTCGCCGTGATCGGCCGGTCCAACGTGGGCAAGTCGTCGCTGCTCAACGCCCTCGCCGGCTCGAAGGGGCTCGCGAAGGTCTCGAGCAAGCCGGGCCGGACCCAGCTGCTCAACCTCTTCGCTGCCGATGACGGCACCACGCTCGTGGACCTGCCCGGGTTCGGGTACGCGTCGTCGGCGTCGAAGACCACCCGGGCTGCCTGGCAGCAGCGGATGGAGCGTTACCTGCTCGAGCGCGAGAACCTGCGGCTGACCCTGATGCTTCTCGACGGTGCCATCGGCCCCGCCGGCCAGGACACCGAGGTCCTGGCGTGGCTCCGCGACCACGGCGTCCCCCACCAGGTCGTGGCAACCAAGCACGACAAGGTCAAGAGCTCCCGGCGCGAACGCCGCAAGCGCGACCTCGCGACCGCGTGTGCGCTCGATCCCCGGGCCGTGGTGTGGGTCAGCGCTGCGACCGGTGTGGGGCTCGACCGGTTGCGGGCGCTCGTCCGCGAACACCTCGGCGTCGAGCCTCGCTGACGTCCCCGCCCGTGGGCGGTAGCGTCCGCCGCACCCCGCCCGCCACCGCCTCCGTTCGGGTGAGCCGTGATCCCTCGCGAGATCAACCTCCCTCCTGAGCACGCCTTCCCGTCCGACGAGTGGCGGATCGTCGAGCGTGAGTTCACCCGTAGCTGGATGGGCAACGCCGAGACCATCTTCTCGATCGCCAACGGCTTCGTCGGGATCCGCGGCACCTTCGAGGAGGGGCGCCCGTCGATCGAGCCGGGCGCCTTCATCAACGGCTTCCACGAGACCTGGCCGATCGTCCACGCCGAGGAGGCCTACGGGTTCGCGCGCACGGGCCAGACCATCGTCAACTCGCCGGACGCGACCGTCCTCAAGCTGTACGTCGACGATGAACCGCTCTACCTGCCGACGGCCCGCCTGACCGAGTACGAGCGGTCGATCGACTTCCGTGACGGGATCCTGCGACGCGAGCTCAACTGGTCGGCGCCGTCGGGCAAGCAGGTCGCGGTCACCTCGCGGCGGCTGGTCTCCTTCGAGCACCGCCACCTCGGCGCGATCGAGTACGAGGTCGTGCTCGACACCGACGCACCCGTCGTCCTCTCGAGCCAGGTGATCAACCGCCAGGACGCACGACCGCTCGACGAGCCGCGTTCCAACAACGGCAGCGACCCCCGGCGAGCCCGCGCCTTCGGCTTCCGGGTCCTCAACGCCCGTGAGCACGTCGAGGAGGGCCACCGGCTCATCACCGGCTACCGGACCACGAACTCGAAGATGACCCTCGGGGT